>JAOTYN010000460.1 GCA_029861825.1 Cyclobacteriaceae bacterium | reverse complement strand
AAAGGTACAGATTCTGATAGGTCCAGACTAGGTACGGTTATTTGGTTAAGGTCCATATGAGAGCGGTGGTTTGACTAAAATTAACCACCAGCATCCATTACAGCAAATGACCAATTATCAGGACAGCGCAAGTAATGGCCGCCAAGGTACTATTTGCACCTGACATGGCACCTTCTCCACCCAGAGGAATAATATTTAAGGTTAGCTATATATTAAGATCCCCAGTAGCAGGGTAATGATGGTCAATACCAGAATTACCCAACTAATGTTCCAACGCCATGCTTGTAGTCGCTGGGAATATGACAGTCGCCAACTTTTCAATTCCTGATAATTGGATTTACCTCGCGGACCAATACCATGGTATTGTAGATAGGAATGGTCTTTCAGTTTGGAACGCTTTTTTAGCAAGGCCCGATTGCGGGTCAGGCTATTGATGCTGTCTTTTACAAAACCGGCTCCTCCTGTCATTTTAAAAAATCGAAATTAACTAGGTTAAATAATATACTCCTAGTTATATATACGCATAAACGAATATAAATGTTACAACATCGTTTATGGGATTTCAAAATAAGCCCAAAGTGCAACCAGAAACTGCTAAGAGTCACTGTAAGCAGGACTGATTGGGGAATTAAATAATATACCTGTATAGACAAATATACTAATAAATACCTTTGATTATCTTCCGAAGTACCGGTTTTGACGTACTGCTAGTAATTCTGAGTAAATAGATGCCGTGGCGATCTGGGTTTAGGGATATACTAGGTGAAGTACCATGAAATATTCTCAGAGCTCCAGGATCCATTGGAACATAGCTTCTTTATATTTAGCACCCTTTAAATTGTGATCAGCTCCGGCATATTGCTGTATGGAATAAGGTTTCCCGGATGCTTTTAACACACCTATGTTTTTTAAACTTAGTGCAATAGGCGCAAATCGGTCCAAATCCGCATCGCCATAAATCCATAAAATGGGGGTATCAATTTCTGCCAAAACCTTTTGAGGTTCATAGTCCATGATACTGCGGTACCAAAGTCGATAAGGGTGATCAGCAGCTAGAGGCTGTTTTCCAAGGTAAACTCGAGTAAACCAACTCTTATCTTTGTTTTGCTCCCATAGTAAAGCGAATTGCTCATAGTTCTCGCCGGTTCGACTTAATTGATTATCTATAAGATGCATATCTTTTACTTCAGCGATCTCTGATAAACCGAATCCCTCGGACTTTAGTCGTCTCGACCGCTCAAAAAGGTTGTCCTCCGCTACTGTACAGACAGATGCGGAAATGATTATCATAAAGCTCAAAGATGGATATTTCTTGGCTACTAATGGTACTACCCACCCACTTTGGCTAGCAGCAACCAATCCAATCATACGGTCATTCACTTCCGAACGAGCAGTCAGGTATTCGAGGGCTGAAACCGCGTCGGCGGCTAAGGTATCGAAATTGTAATAGCGCCAGTCGTTTTCCGTACCCTGAGAGGCCCCTACACCTCGTTTATCGTATGTTAAAACAGCATAGCCTTTTTTCAAAAACCAGCCCGCTCGCTGCTTACTTTCATGACGGTCCGAAGGTCCGCTGCCATGAAGAAATACCACAGCAGGGAAGGGGCCTCGACCTTTGGGAAGCTGCAAGGTACCCGCCAGGGTTACCGAACCATTGCTGAAAGTAACATCTTCCTTTTGGGAAAGTGCTGCAGTGGGTAACTGACAACACATCAGTAGAAATGCCAGAAGAGCTGGGGCCATATATATTTTCATAAAGGAAAAATAGCAACAAACCCTATAAACTGCGTCTCAATTATGGTTTTGAGACCTCTTTTTGTTTACTATATTCCGATGGAGTCATACCTGTGTGATCCCTGAATATCCTGTTGAAGGAGGCTTTACTATTAAAACCCGATTCCAGCGCAATAGCTAGTAATGTTTTTCGGTGGTGCTCCCCGGTTTGGATTTTAAACAGTACATCCTTAACCCGGCAGGCATTTAACATTTCTTTAAAGGAGATTCTTTGGTGTTTTAGTAAATAGGACATCTGTGACGGCTTCAGGCCCATCAACCGGGCAGTCTGTTTAATGTCTACACCAGGTTGTAAATGGATCTTTTCACGAGATACCAGTTGTATCAGCTGGTCCCAGTAATATTCTTCCCTTCCCATCAGTTCCTGCAGCCGCACATCGGGAACTCTTTGATCAGTCAATAGTTCCTGATTCCGAAACATAAAGATCCCCATCAAATAAATAACCACGACCAGGATCAACACTCCCCATTGATCTGCGGCTCCTAGCTGATAAATGCCCAAGTAGTTAATAAAGAATATCAAATACATCAAAGCCAGCACAACACCTAAAAACACTACAAAACGCCGTGAATGTTTTATTAGCAAGGACCGTTGCATACTGAAAGATGCCATTTGCTGATTTACAGAATTTAAGGTTCGCACTATGAGGAGAAAGTAACCGGTAAAGAATATACCTTTTACCAGCATGAATACACCCCATTCCCAGGGAATGCCGCTATCAAAACTGGGTGGTTTTTGGAACCAATAGCACCATCCCAGCCAGCTTAAGCCCACGAAAAAGGGTAAAAGATGTGGCCAGTCCTCAATTTTCAGGAAGTGGCGTCTATAGGTTAAATATTGAGTATAAACCAGTAGCAATGGATAGATCAACAATTCAATGTTGCCCGAGAATACCGTAAGCCACTTGGAGGAGAGTCGTGGCCATGAATGCTCTACCAGCTCACTGAATAGGATCACCATCATCGAAATGATTATTAGGGTCACGCATTGGAAAAGAGGAGGATAGTTTTTCCGGTACAACCACAGTGTGCTAGTTAAAAATGTTCCCAGCACCAGCCCAATGAGACCTAGACTATACCAAATTTGAGCAGCATCCATTTTGGAATCTTGAACCTAAGCATCTTTCAAGATGCCGTCAGCCACTTTTGGTGTAATGCGTTGTATTAATCGCAGCCACTTGGTTTTGCCAATGCTGATTTCATATCGATTTTTGGCAAAGCTTATCATAAACTCATTAACCAATTGTTGGGGGGTGATCTTACCTTGCCCACGACCTGTGGTCATGGGGGTATCGACAATTGGAGGGATAATTTCAAACACTTTTATAGATGAGTTTTCCAATTGGTAACGCAACGATTTGGTGCTAATATGCAGCCCTGCTTTGGTGCCGCAATATACCGGCGCCGATTGTTTGGGTACAAAGGCCAAACCAGAGCTGACGTTGATAATAGCAGATTCAGCCTTATTTTCTAATATGGGCAAGAGACCGTAGGTTAGCTGTAAGGGACTTATCAGGTTGACCCTCACTTCTTTTTCGATGTGCTGGGGAATCTGTTCATCTCCACTTAGCCATTGGTCGTTGTACTGAATTCCAGCATTGTTTACCAGTATATTCAGGTCTTTGTATTCGAAATG
>JAOTYN010000459.1 GCA_029861825.1 Cyclobacteriaceae bacterium | reverse complement strand
CGATCGTAATTGGTTCTGGGATCAGCGGTGGATGGGCTGCCAAAGAGTTATGTGAAAACGGACTCAAAACTTTGGTGCTGGAAAGGGGAAGATTGGTAGAGCACGTAAAGGACTATCCCACTATGAACAATGATCCTTGGGATCACGAATTGCGAGGTGCTATCAGTCCTGAGGACAGGGAAAAGCACAAATATTCCATAAGAACAGGCTTCATTGGCGAGGACACCAAACATTTTTATGCCAACGACCTGGAAAATCCCTATACGGAGTTGAAACCGTTTCTCTGGGTGCGCGCTCATCAGATGGGGGGGAGGTCGCTCTTATGGGGTAAGCAATGTTACCGTTGGAGTGACTTGGACTTCGAAGCCAACGCTAAGGACAGCTATGGTGTTGATTGGCCGATACGTTATCAGCATATTGAACCCTGGTATGAGTATGTGGAAAAATTTGCCGGTATTAGCGGTGAACCACTGGGCTTGCCCCAGTTGCCTGACAGCCATTTCCTTCCTCCCATGGAACTTAACTGTGTAGAGAAGAGTATTAAAGGGCGCCTTGAAAAGGAATTTCCAGGCCGACATCTGATCATTGGCCGGGCCGCTCACCTCACAGTACCATTGAATGGAAGGGGAAAATGTCAGTATAGAAACCGCTGCAGTCGCGGTTGCCCTTATGGTGCCTATTTCAGCAGTAATGCCGTCACGCTGCCAGCTGCCAATGCCACCGGCAACCTTACCATCAGGCCTTACTCCATAGTACAATCCATCATCTATGATGAGACCAAGGAAAAGGTTACCGGGGTACGCATTATAGATGCTGAAACTTCCGAAGACATCGAATTCTCTGCCAGAATCATTTTCTGCAATTCCTCTGCCTTAAGCACTTCTCAAATTCTCTTGAACTCCACCTCCAGCCGTTTTGAAAACGGGTTGGGCAATGACAGCGGAGAACTAGGGCATAATCTAATGGATCATACTTATAGGGAGCTATGGGAAGGGTAGAAGGTTTCGAGGATAAGTATTACAAAGGCCGGAGACCTAATGGTATTTATATCCCCCGCTATGTCAACATCGACCAGGCCACCACCTCCGAAAAGTTTGTGAGAGGTTTTGGGTATCAGGGCGGTGGCGGTCGTAGCGGTTGGGGTGCCGGAGCCAATCAGGAATCTTTTGGGGCTGATTTCAAAGACGGGCTTATGAAACCCGGACCCTGGGAGTTTTTTATTACCGGATTTGGAGAATGTCTGCCTTATCATGAGAACAAAGTAACCTTAAACAAGGATGTGTTGGACCAATGGGGTCAACCTACTTTAGCTATCGATTGTGAGTTTAAAGCCAATGAGAAAGCCATAAACAAACAGATTCAGGAGGACGCCGTAGACATGCTGGTACGTACTGGAGTTAAGGACGTAGTAGGTTTTGACAATGAGCATGAGCCGGGATTTGGAATACACGAAATGGGTACGGCCCGCATGGGCCATGATCCTAAAACCTCAGTACTGAATGGTACTAATCAGATTCATGCTGCTAAAAACGTATTTGTCACCGACGGGGCCTGCATGACCTCTTCCTCCTGCGTAAACCCCAGCCTTACCTATATGGCCCTGACCGCGCGAGCGGCTCATCACGCTGTTTCAGAACTTAACAAGAATAACCTGTAGAACATGAAAAGGAGAGAAGCTCTAAGGAAAACAGCCATGATAACGGGATCAAGCGCAATAATCCCTGGATTACTGTCCCTTTTGCAGTCTTGTCAGCAGCAAGAACGATTAAGTTGGCAGCCACAGTTCTTAAGTCAGGATCAGGTGGGTTTTGTCGCAACGCTGGTGGATACCATTCTTCCAAAAACCGAAACCCCCGGAGGGCTGGAGGTCAAAGTAGATATCTTTATCGACTTGGTCTTCTCAAAAATGTATGGTGAAGAAGCACAGAAAATGGTGGTTGAGGAAATAGAAGCCTTGGATATCCGATGCCGGGGCAATTATGGGGCGAGTTTCTCGGGTATCTCTGCGGAAGACCGGGTGACCTTTTTAACTGAATTGGAAGGAGCCTCCCCTAAATACAACGGACAAGTGTGGGGAACTGCGGTGGGGACGCAAGAGCCTGTGGGTTTTTACAGAACCCTCAAATCACTGCTTTTGTGGGGATACTTTTCCTCCGAAGAGATTGGTAAGAATGTATTGAGTTACGATCCCATTCCCGGGGACTATTTAGGCTGTATACCGCTTTCTGACGTGGGGAATACCTGGAGTCTGTAGCAATTGGGTCAAATTTTTCTTCAATCTCAATTGCTGATACTCTCATCCCTTAAATTGTAACCTGGGCGGGGGGGAATCCCCCAAAGCGTAATGCTGAATAATTTGTTATGATTTTAGGTTTGGCATTCCTCGTTGGTTGATTCAACTTGGATGTTGGTAAGTGTTTGACCGTAACAATTCCAGGGTTGTATATTTCCTGAACCATGGATTTCCTACCAAATTTTTATATTTGAGCCGCCAACAAATCAATCCTCCATGATGCAGCAAATCCAAGCAGCCGTCGACTTCATTCGCGATCAATACTCCACAGTTCCTCAATTCGGAATTATCCTAGGCACCGGCTTAGGCTCCTTAGCCCAGGAGGTGGATCAAAAACATACTATCAACTATGAAAATATACCTCACTTTCCGGTATCTACAGTAGAAAGCCATTCCGGTCGTCTGATCTTTGGTACTTTGGGTAATACCGAAATAGTGGTGATGCAGGGCCGCTTCCATTATTATGAGGGTTACTCTATGCAAGAGGTCACGTTCCCGGTGCGAGTGTTGAAAATGCTGGGCATCAGCAAGCTTTTCATTTCCAACGCTGCTGGTAGCCTAAATCCGGACTACCGGTTAAGTGACCTGATGGTGATTAATGATCATATCAACTTGCAACCGGGGAATCCATTACGGGGCCCAAATCTGGATGAACTGGGTCCCAGGTTTCCTGATATGAGTGAGGCTTACGACCAGATAATGGTGGGACAGGCTATGGAGGTTGCTTTGGACTTGAACATTCCATGTCACCAAGGCGTGTATGTTTCGGTACCCGGACCCAACCTGGAAACAGTAGCAGAATACAAATATTTACGGGTTATTGGAGCAGATGCCGTAGGCATGTCTACAGTGCATGAAAATCTGGTAGCTCGTCATATGGAATTACCGGTGTTTGCTGTGTCGGTGATTACAGACCTAGGAGTGCCCGGGAAGATCAAGAAGATCAGCATTGAAGAGGTGATCGCTGCCGCAAAAGTCGCTGAACCCCGCATGACGGCTCTGATCAAGGAACTGATAGCCAGGCAATAAATAGCATAAGAATACCCAAAAGGTGCTTCAAAACCAGGTTTATGGGCACACTCCTGGCTTCATTAAAAAAGTAATTGGACATATGTAATATTTAGCATTCTAACGCTTTAAAATAAA
>JAOTYN010000066.1 GCA_029861825.1 Cyclobacteriaceae bacterium | reverse complement strand
ATTGGGATATGGAAAGCCCCGCGGTGAAGGAATTGATGGATTGGTTTCCAGAAGGTTTTAGCGTACCAGCATCTGCATGCGGTGAGCGTCCATTTTAAGCAGGATAAAGATCAAAACGGAAAAGGCCAGTAAAGAAGAACCCCCATAACTAAAGAAGGGCAGTGGAATACCGATAACGGGAAACAGCCCGATGGTCATTCCGATATTGACCATAAAATGGAAAAAAAGAATAGCGGCTACTCCATAGCCGTAGACCCTGCTAAACTTTGATTTCTGTCGCTCTGCTATAAATACAATCCTCAACAACAGGGTTACAAAAAGGGCGATCAGAATAAAGCTGCCCAGCCAGCCGTGCTCTTCACCAATAGTGCAGAATATAAAATCAGTGCTTTGTTCAGGGACAAAATCGAATTTGGTTTGGGTGCCTTCCAGAAAGCCTTTACCAAAAAATCCTCCGGATCCGATAGCAATCTTTGATTGCGTCACGTTATATCCATAACCTAACGGATCAGCTTCGGGGTTTACAAATGCCTTAACCCGGTTTTGTTGATGAGGCTGCATTAGGTCCGTGACCACCCAGTTCACACTTAGAATAACTGCAGTGGGGATCAATACCACAAATAACAGGGTCCATATCCTTTTGGGTGTCACCTTCCTGGTGATCAGCCAATATAGAAATACCGCCACCCCAGTTAATATTAATGCTCCGATCAACACAGTAGGTCCGAATAACAAGGTCAGTACAAACAGAGCCACCGCAATCACGCCTATCAAAACGATTACCGGTGACAGTCCTTCCCGGTAAAGAACCAAAACAAAAGCTCCGAATACCAGGGCCGAACCGGTATCGCCTTGTAATACGATCAGAGCAGCAGGCAATCCTACTATCATCGCCAATACGGCAATGGTCTTGAGATTATCCACTTTGATCTGGGGTTTAACGAGGAATTTCGCAATGGCTAAAGCAGTGGCAAATTTAGCGAATTCAGCCGGCTGAAAACGTACAAAACCAAATTCGAACCAGGACTTGGAACCACTTACTACAGTTCCCAGCAACAGCACGCCAATGAGCAGGGAAATCACCACGCCGTAAAAACCATAGGCAAAAGAATCGAAGAACCGAAAATCCATGATCATGATCAGTGAAACCGCAATCACGGATATGCCCATCCACAACAGTTGCTTTCCAGAATTTTGGGTGATATCAAATATATTCTGATCTACCTGGCTATCATACACCACTGCATAGATGTTCAACCATCCGGCAATGGCTAAAGTAGCTACGATCAGTATGGTTACCCAATCCAGCTTACTGGCTTTTACATCTTCACCGCGTTTCAATAGATAAAATCTCCTTTAAGAATATAATCTTCCATATGGGTGCGTTCTGTGCACCCTTTCAAATACTTTTCTATCATCAGTCCGGCAATACCGGCTGCAGCCCGGGCACCTTGACCACCATTCTCCACGTATACGGACAAGGCGATCTTTGGATCGTCTTTGGGGGCAAAAGCTATGAATACTGAGTGATCCGGACGGTTATTGTTTTGTACAGTACCGGTTTTGCCGCAGACCTCAATATCGGCCAGTTTGGCGCGGTATTGGCCGGTACCACTGCGCACTACTTCAGCCATGGCTTCAACAGCTACGTTGAAGTATTTTGAGTCGACCGTGGTATAATGCTTGACCTGGTATTCCGGTAAAGGCTGGCCACTTTCACCTATGGATTTGATCAGGTGAGGTTTAATATAATAACCTCTATTGGCTACTATGGCCGCAAAATTTGCCATTTGTAGCGGTACTACAAGGTTTTCTCCCTCTCCAATGGCAATGGATTGTATGTTCGAAAATTTCCAATTGGTGCTGTTGTAAGCCCGGTCGTAATAATCCACATTGGGGATCATACCTCCTTTTTCGTTAGGAAGGTCGATGCCTATGGGAGCTCCTAAGCCGAAGCTGGCCACGTGCTTGCGCCATCTTTCCAGTCCGATACGGGTATCTTCATAGGTATCCTCTGAATCACCCTGGTTAATCATTTTTCGAGACACTTGTACAAAGTAGGGATTGCACGAATGGGTAATAGCTCCCTGTAGGTTTTCGTAGCTATGCGGACCATGACAGCCAATAATATTGCGGTTGCACCGCAAGCGGGTGGATTCTTGAATGACTCCTTCTTCCAGGGCAACCAATGCCTGTATGATCTTAAATATGGAACCCGGCCGGTACATAGCCATAAGGGGCCGGGTGTAAAGAGGTTTTAAGGTATCCCTTTGTAATTCGCTGAAGTACTTACTGTAGTTCCTGCCCGTTAATAGATTGGGATCGTATGAAGGTGCCGAAACAAAACTCAGGATCTCTCCGGAAGCGGGTTCGATGGCCACGATACTTCCCACTTTTCCTTCCATTAAGGTTTCCCCATACTCCTGCAGGTCAATATCGATGGTACTCATAAGGTTCTCGCCGATTTGGGGCAAGGTGTCCATACGTCCATTCTTGAAAGAGCCTTTCTCCAAACCCCTAACGTTGACCATTCGATATTTAACCCCCCTCTTTCCTCTCAAGGGTTCCTCATATTTGGATTCGAGACCGCTGATTCCAATATAATCCCCTTGCCGATAATAATTGGATGTATCACGTTCCAGTTGACCTTTACTGACTTCGCCGATGTATCCCAATGCGTTGGCCATTCCTCCGTAGGGATAAGCTCGCACCGTTCGAGGTATAATATAAAATCCCGGATAGTCCACCAGTAAATCCTGTAATCCCGCAAAATCTTGGTTGGATAACTGTTTTAAAAAGATTGATGGCCTGTACCAGCTATATTCTTGGGCAGTGGTGAGTTTTTTGTCAAATTCATCAGGGGTGATGCCCAATCTTTTACACAGCTCGGTTTTGTCGGTAACGGTCACCTCTCGTGGCACTACCATCAGATCGTAGACCGGGTTGTTGTAAACGATCAATTTGTTATTACGGTCGTAGACCAGCCCCCGGTAGGGATAGTCCACCAACCTTTGCATTACATTGTTTTCCGCGGCAAGTTGATAGTTCTCATCAAGTACCTGAATAAAAAACAGCTTGATCAAGAATATACACCCGATAATGACAAAGGTAAACCGTATTGCGTAAGACCGATTGTCTTTCATAGGTTTCGCCTTCTTTGGTAAAACAAATATTGTAGAATCACCACCACAATAAAAGTTAAAATACTGCTAAATATTACTTTAACGATAGTAAAACCAAATAAGTGCATGCCTCCGGCCTCTATGAAGAAAATCGCCAGATGATGTAAAAAGATCAAAGGCAAGCCGTAAGTCAGGAACCAGCTAAATCCCATTATCTTTATGGTGGGTTTCATACCCATTTCGTAACCTCCCCGAGGAGGAATAGTATTGGTCCATAGTGGTTTAATAAAGGCAATGAACACACAGGCAAAGGCATGTATTCCCAGAGTATCGTAAAAAATGTCCACTACAAAGCCGCAAAGAAGTCCCAATAACATCAGTACAATACGTCCGGTATCGAAGGGGATCAGCAAAATAAAAGCCACGTATACGTAGCAAAAAGCCACGTCGAACAAAACCAGATTTCGTACCAGAAGAACCTGCAGTATCAGGTAAACAAAGAACGAAATAATTAAACCTGGAATATTTTGATTGTTCATAATTAGGGCTGCAGATTATTTTCCAGGGAGTCCTTTTCTATTTTCAGCTGGTTGCCTATCACGAATACATAGGACAACTGTTCAAATTTGGAAGCAAAGTTGATCTCAATATCGTAGAAGGTGCTTTCAGGCTTAATATCCAGTTCGGTGACAACTCCCACTGGAATGTCGGAAGGGAACACTGCATTGAACCCTGAAGTCACCACACTATCTCCTACCGCCACCTGCACATGTCGGGGCACATACAGGACCCGGGCTTTGCGGGGATCGCGGCCGTCCCATTTTACGGTGCATACAGTATTGGATTTTACTAAAACACAGGAAGTAAGCACATCGGGATGTAACAGGGATATCACGGTGGAGAAATTTACTGATGAAGCTTTGATCTTACCTACTATCCCTTCATTGCCAATAACTGACATACCTGGCTTTATGTTATCGTCAGTGCCTTTGTCGATGGTAAGGTAGTTGGCAGCGCGACGAGTGCTATTGTTTACCACTTTTGCGGTGGTGAAGCTGTAATTATTGATCCTGTTCAATTCACGGGAACTCCCTTGGTCTTGTTGGACCAGGCGATTTTTCAAGCGCGCCAATTCGGATTGCAGGTTGGCATTCTCATCCATAAGCTGGTCATTGACCTGCCTAAGATCAAAATAACTGGTAATGTTTTGGTTTAGATTCAGAACCGTACCGGCAATCTTATTGGAGGAATTAAAAAAAGCCGCGTTTTGATAACGATTGTTGCGTATGATCAACCAGGCACAAAGAACTTCCAACAGCAGGAACAGGAAAAACGCCTGGTATCTAACTACGAACTGAAATAGTCTGAGCATCTAATAGCCTTAGGTCATAAGGACTGCTTTAAAAGACCCCAAATTTTTCAAGGCAATCCCAGTACCTCTAACCACTGCTCTAAGGGGATCTTCAGCCACGTGGATTGGCAATTTAGTTTTTAAAGCCAATCGTTTGTCCAGCCCCCGGAGTAAAGCTCCTCCTCCGGTAAGGTGTATTCCATTATCATAGATATCGGCTGATAGCTCGGGAGGAGATATTTCCAGGGCGCGCAGTACTGCTTCTTCTATCTTGGAAACGGATTTGTCAATGGCAAATGCAATTTCGGAGTAGGAGATCTTGATTACTTTGGGTATCCCGGTCATAAGATCGCGCCCTCTGATCTCGTAATCGTCCGGAGCTTCGTCCAGCTCAGTGAGAGCCGAACCTACTTCTATTTTAATCTTTTCGGCGGAACGTTCACCAATCAACAGGTTGTGTTGTCGGCGCATATAGTCTAAAATGTCTTTGTTGAAGGTGTCTCCAGCAATTCTAATGGATTGATCAGCTACGATTCCAGACAAAGCGATCACGGCAATTTCAGTAGTTCCACCCCCAATATCCACGATCATAGAACCTATGGGCTGTTCAATATCGATACCGATTCCTATAGCTGCTGCCAGGGGTTCCTGAATCATGTAAACCTCCTTACCACCGGCGTGTTCCGCCGAGTCTCTAACCGCTCGTTTCTCCACTTCTGTGATGCCTGAAGGAATACAGATTACCATTCGATGGCTAGCGGGGAACAGACGCTTTTTGTTGTTGTCGATCATTTTGATCATTCCTCTGATCATATGTTCGGCAGCGTGGAAGTCAGCAATTACTCCATCCTTTAAAGGCCGAATGGTTTTGATATTTTCATGAGTTTTTTCATGCATTTGCATGGCTTCGCGGCCAATAGCCAATACCTTATTGGTAGATTTGTCTATCGCAATAATCGAGGGTTCATCCAGAACAATTTTTTCCTTCTGAATGATCAGAGTATTGGCAGTTCCCAGATCAATAGCTATATCACTGGTAAAAAAATCAAGAAATCCCATTTGTTAGTATAATCCTAAAAAAAGTTCCTTAAATCGCAGGAATTTACAAATTTGTTTACTAAAAATACTATTTATGTTGGCTTTTTTAATGCTTAAAATGCCGTACTCCCGTGAATACCATACTGATATTCTGCCTGTTACAGCTATCGACAGAATCCTGATCCCGGATGGAACCACCTGGCTGTACTATGGCAGTGATCCCCGCGTTTCCGGCGATCTCTACACAATCAGGAAAGGGGAAGAAAGCATCAGAAGCCATGACAGCTCCCTGTAAGTCGAAGTCAAAGCTTTTCGCCTTTTCAATAGCCTGCTTAAGAGCATCGACCCGGGAAGTTTGACCTACGCCGCTAGCCAATAATTGACCGGCTTTGGCCAGTACGATAGTATTAGACTTGGTGTGCTTGGCCACTTTACTAGCAAATACCAAAGCCTGCAATTCGTCTGCCGTGGCTTGACGTTCCGTTACACCTTCAAATTCACTTTGCCCATCGGTCTTCAAATCCCGTTCTTGTACAATGAACCCGTTCAACAGATTTTTTATCTGCACACGTTCTTTTATCTGATCCTTTTGTTTTAAAAGAATGCGCTTTTTCTTTTGCTTCAATACTTCGAGAGCTTCCTCTGAAAAGTCCGGCGCTATCAACACTTCAAAGAACAGATCTTTCATGGCCAGCGCTGCTTCCAGATCAACCGGTTCATTAGTGATGAGAATACCTCCAAAAGCAGACACCGTATCGGCTGCAAAAGCGCGCTTGTAGGCATGTGCCACACTGGTGCCGGTAGCCATGCCGCAGGCATTGGTATGTTTTAGGATGGCGAATGCCGTCTCACCTGTAAATTCACCAATTAATGCCACCGCTGCTTCAATATCCACCAAATTGTTGTAGGACAGCTCTTTGCCATGCAGCTGATCAAACATTCTCTCGAGCTTACCAAAGAAATAGCCTTCCTGATGGGGATTCTCTCCGTATCGTAGCTTACGGTGGCGGTTTTCACTGATCTTTAAGGAGGGTACGCCCACATCCTCATTAAAGTAGTTAAAGATCTGGGTGTCGTAGTGAGAGGAGATCTCAAATGCACAAGCAGCAAAGTATTTGCGATCCGACAATTGGGAAGATCCATCTTGAAGCTTCAACAGATCCAATAATTTTCCGTATTGTTCACGAGAACTGATGGTAAGCACGTCCTGATAATTCTTGGCGGCTGCCCGGATCAAGGATATACCCCCAATGTCTATTTTCTCAATAGTTTCCCTTTCTCCTGCCTTGGCAGCTACCGTCTCCTCGAAAGGATACAGATCTACTATAACCAAATCAATCTCCGGAATCTCATAGGAAGACAATTGATCAAGATCCTGGCTTTGGTCACGCCTCCCTAAAATGCCTCCAAATACTTTGGGGTGTAGGGTTTTTACCCGGCCACCCAGAATGGAGGGGTATCCCGTCAATTCTTCAACAGGTGATACCGCGTGGCCCAGGTCCTCAATGAACTTCTGGGTGCCTCCCGTACTGTAAATCACCACTCCCAATTCGTTCAGTTTCTCCACCACGGGAGCCAATTCATCCTTGTAATAAACGCTGATTAAAGCAGACTTAATAAGTTTAGTACTCATGAGTAGAATCAGTGAAAAGCTAAAGGGACAAAGCTAATAAAAATAAATGGGTAACAGAGGGAGATTCTCTTTTTCCTGATCATGGTGGAAGCAGCCATTCTTCAATCACTCTGGGATAGTGAAGGTGCTCCAGATCATGAACTTTTTGCACCAGTGAATCCGGGGTTTCCTGAGCTTCTATGGCACAGGTGGCTTGAAAAACAATCTTGCCTTTGTCAAATTCTTCATTGACCTCATGTATAGTAATGCCGCTCTCTGTTTCACCTGCTGAGAGTACAGCCCTATGCACATGCATACCATACATTCCGGCGCCTCCATACTTAGGTAAAAGGGCTGGATGGATGTTCAACATTTTATGAGGGAATTGTTCAATGATACTCCCCGGAACCAACCACAGAAAACCTGCCAAAATAACCGCGTCTATCCCTCTGTGCTGCAGTTCCTGCAGTACCGTACCCTGGTCATACAACTGTGAGCGGTCGAACACTACCACAGGTACTCCCAGTTTTTCTGCCCTGTCGATAACTCCGGCTTGTGGCTTATTGGTGAACACCGCAATAACTTGTACTTGGGGATGTCCGGAAAAATATTTAATGATCTGCTCGGCGTTTGAACCGCTTCCGGAGGCGAAGATGGCCAATTTATGATGATGCAAATTTCTTAACTTTAGATTAGCAGCATGCTGAGGATACCCAAAAGCATGAACCACTTCAGATAACTACTCAACTTTCGAAAGTGCCGTTTGGTATCGGCAATAACCAACTTATATGTAATAAATACAGTTGGGATCAACAGGGCGCTAAAATACGTATTAAGGGTAATATTCGCTAGCAGGGAACCCAGGTAAATTAGGGTAACTACGAATATCAAGATCAACACATAAATGAAGGACTTGGTACGCCGGATACCCCATACTACCGGTAGGGTTTGACACCCAAATGTTGCGTCGCCTTTGAGGTCTTCAATATCTTTAACGATTTCCCGGATCAATGAGATAAAGAAAGCGAAAACCGCATAAAAGTAGGCCCGGCAGGCATTGGTTTGGTAGTGGACCCCGATCACTGCAATAGCCAGGCCGCTCAATATGGCCACGCTGAGGTTGCCGATAAAGGGCATTCTTTTCAGTTGATTACTGTAACCCCACAGCCAGATAGCGGCAATGAGATTAACAGCGGCGATTTTAAGGCTTACGAACAGACCGACTATCACGCCTAGCACATTAAGCCCCGAATGGATAAACATAGCCGCACGTCGTTTCAACACACTCCCAACCACTACTTTCTGAGGCTTATTGATATAATCGATCTTTACATCATAATAATCATTGATGATATAACCTGCAGCGGCAATCAAGACAGTACCAACGGTAATCAAAAAGAGTTTGTAATCAAGCACATAGTGTTTCCAATCCTCCGGGGGGCCCACCAAGTAAATGGCTGCCAGGTACTGCGATAGGGCAATGATCAACAAATTAGGCCATCTCACAAGTTTAAGGATTCCCTTGAAGGAAAACGTGACCGGACGGGTAGCGGACAAATTTTCTGTGGCCATGGGTTAAGAGTAATGATCTTTCAGATTCTCACTCAATAACTTATAAATTTTTCTAAATTCCGGTCGATAACGCAGAATTTTCAGATGTTGTTTGATCGTGTCATTATCTTTCCGTCTTGCGGGGCCGGTTTGAGATTGCAGGGGGCCAGCGGAAAGGGCTTTATTGATGGTCTCTACTATCAGGGGGTGTAATAAGCTAAAGTCAATCTCGTGGCTTTCCAGGATCTCCTCGGAGATGGTGAGCATATGATTGCTGAAATTACAGGCAAAGACCGCTGCGATATGTAGAATTTTGCGATCGTCGGAATGAACCGTGTACACTTCGCTACTGATACTTTTTCCCAAAGTAGTTAGGGTCTTTTCTGTAGACTGGTGCTTGGCTTCTATACATATTGGAACCTCATCTAGATCCACCGCTATGCCTTTACTGAAGGTTTGCAGCGGATAAAAAATCCCAATGTTCTCATGGTATTCGCTAAGCACTTCCAAAGGTTGTGTGCCCGAAGTATGTGCTACAATGCCGTAAGCAGGAATCTTTAGTTTTTGAGCAACATGTTCTATGTTATCGTCGGAAATAGCCAAAATGAATATCTCAGCTTCGCTATTCCTCAGATCCAGGCTGTTAACAACATTTGTATCGTAAAGTTGGCGGGCCAATTCCCGTCCTGTGCTTAATCGCCTACTGTATATGTCCGTGATGTAGTGGCCGGCATCTTCCAGGGCACGGGCCAAGTGCCAGGCCACGTTTCCTGAGCCGATGATGGCTAGCTTATAGAATTTTGACATGTGAGTTCAACCCATAGAGAATTATTCCACTCCTTTATCTCTAGAAAGTACAAACTCCCGGTACCGGCGATTGATTGCAACAATAAAACCGAAAACCAAAAGCAGCGTTCCGACCCACAGGATATTAATAAAAGGTTTTTCAATAGCTTTTAGTATAACGAAATCCTTTTGGGTAGTGTAGATATCAAAATTAAAACTGTTAGTTTCCGGATTTATTTTGGAGAAGGCTACCCGAATTCCCAAATCTGTAATACCATCCGGGATTCGCCCGGCTCGTTGGTCCTTAATAAGAAAAACCGGTTCTAAGAATTCCACTGATTGTGGTCCGGATACCTTGATCCTGGCTTTCACCGCCACATCATCATTTTGCAGGGTAATTCCCGGTAGTTCGTCCACTCGCGAAACACTTTCCAAAACCGCTATGTAGTCATTTATGAAAAATTGCTGTCCTATGGTTACCGTGGTGGAGTCGGCGTGCGTCCATTCCCTTTGGTCTTCCTCGGTCATGAATGGGGCGTAGGAAAGATGCGTATAAAGATCCTTGGTCAAGGCGCGTTTTATGCCTGGTGAGGCCACCTGTCCCATGGATGCGTTGACCTGGATGCGCGGATATAACTGAAAATCTTTGCCGTCCTTTTCCTGGTACAATATTTTAAAATAGATATTCTCCGGCTGGATCTCCAGGGTATCGCCAGATTGATGTACCACCTGGTCGTTTCGGTTGATGTCTTCCATGGCGATCCAGTGGTAAGGATCGTTGGTGCTGGCCAGGATCTCCACCGGGACATATCCCGAGACACCTTTGGCTTCGATGTATCGCCCCTGATACAGTAAGGAATACTTGTCCATTTCCCGGGGTTCATTGAGGAATAAGATCACATTTTTTAGATTGATCTCATCGTCAAGTTCCGCAGATATCAGCAATCCGGAATTATTCAAAGAGATCACTTTGCTATATCCCGAAGAAAACATGATCCCTACCAGCATCATCCCGATCCCGATGTGAGCAATAGCCCCACCGGATAAACGCCAGCTTTGCTTTTTCAGACCCCATAGAATTTTACCGTTGGCTACTATGGTGTAAACACCGCTTACCAATATTAATATATAGGGCAGGTACGAGATCTTGGTCAAAACCAAAACCAGAGTACTGACTACTAGAGTTATTAATATAGGTCCTAGCAGAGCGTCTTTAAGTTTGGCAAGATCCATTTTTTTCCACCAGAAGAATTGACCGGTGCCAGAAAGAAGGGCCACCCCAACGCCAAACCACAACTGAAATTGAGAATAGTAGGATATCTGGTCGGCGGGAATGGCTACATTGGATTCCACACCGATCAAACTCATAAGCTTGTTCCACACGGGGTAGGAGGTGGGTAGAATTACTTGAAACCCCATCAGACAAAGTGTAGCGGCACCCATGAAAATCCAGAACTCTCGACTATAAGTAGAGATCTCCTGTTTGGAAACAGGGATCTGATCCCACCGTCTTACCATTAGCACTACAGGAATCAGGATAAATACAAAAAGATACACCAACAACTGCTGATCCAGACCGGAGGCCGTAAATGAATGTACGGAGGATTCACCCAGTATTCCACTGCGGGTCAGAAATGTGGAGTAGACAATTAACACGAAGGTAGCCACTACTAAAATCATGGAAGCGGTGAGGGCAGTGCTACTTTTGCGGTAGGTAATCATCGTATGATAGGAGGCCACGAGTACCAACCAGGGTACATATACAGCATTCTCCACAGGATCCCAGTTCCAGTAGCCACCAAAATTTAAGGTTTCATAGGCCCAGTAGGCGCCCATCAAAACACCCACACCCAATACCATAGCTGAAAACAAAGCCCAGGGCAGGGCCGGCCGGATCCATTCCTTGAGCCTGCCTGTCCAAAGTCCGGCCATGCAGTATGCAAAGGGTACCAGGGTAGTGGCGAAACCCAAAAACAAGGTGGGAGGATGGATCACCATCCAGTAGTTTTGCAGTAATGGATTAAGACCATTACCATCCTCCGGTTTGAAATCCGGATTCAGTTCAAATACCGGAGCATCTGCCATGGCATCGCGCAGCAGTATAAACGGCGTGCTACCTATTTTAACATTGAATATCACCACCCCTAGTATCATGGATACCAGAAAGGCCTGAACCAAGGTAAAAATGGACATTACCGGGGCCTTCCAAAGCTTATTGGTGTTCAAAATGACCCCCCCCAAGACAACCTGCCAAAAAATCCACAACAAGAAACTCCCTTCTTGTCCTTCCCAAAAGCAGCTGATCATATAATGCAACGGCAGATGCAGGGAGCTGTGACTCCAGGCATAATGATATTCAAAATAGTGATTGTGAATGATTATAAAGAGACATACCACAATGGCTACAACAGCGGCAGCATGCACGTAGAAAATGCTCTGAGCGTATTTCAGCCATCCACGTTTTTGTAAGTCAGGAACGGTAACTGCTTTGTAAAAAGCAAAAGCCGAGATCAGGGCAGTGACAAATGCCAACAGAATAGAGACTTGCCCAAGATTACCAATTAAGGAGCGCAACATTTCTGCTTACAGATCAGTTGGATGTAAATTTGATTTCGTCCTCCTGATATTTAGAGGGACATTTTAGAAGAATCTCATCTGCCACGAACGTTTCATTGTTGTAGGCGCCGATAACCACCACCTGTTCTGATTTTAGGAAATCTACCGGCATGGGTTCCGCAAAAAATACCTTTTGTTCCTTAAGTTCGGAGTCGACCATCACAAAGGAAAAAGTGAGCCGGTTTTGTGCGCTCTCCACACCCATCACGTTGCCCTCCGTATCCTTTTTCAGCATACCCACCACATGGATCTTTTCCATGTTACCAACCGAGGCCATTTCCTTGGCCTGTCCGAAAGTAACGTAGGAGCTGGCGTCACCGGCGGTGCTTATGATAATACCGATGGCAATAGCAATTATTACGATTCCCAGAATATGTGATTTTTTCATAATGGCCTTAGGATGTATACAAAATTAACTCAAAACAACGATTAGATGTTATGAATTTGAAATAAAAATAATATCAGGTCCCCTGTTGACTTTCCTTTTCTAATCTACCCAGACGACGATCCAGGCTTATGGCGTAAAAGATCAATCCCAGCAAGACGGTACCGACTACCGCCACCACCACATAGATCTTGCCGTCTTGCCGAAAGATATCGGCCATTTCCACTTTGGTATTCTCCGCACCTTGATAAGTTTCTTGTGCTGTTGCATTAAGACTAAATACCAAACAAAGGAACAGTATTAATTTTTTCATGTTACGATAATTCCGAAAGTTCACGTTGATAGCTTATTTTTTGTATTCGAATA
>JAOTYN010000457.1 GCA_029861825.1 Cyclobacteriaceae bacterium | reverse complement strand
TCCCGTGGTAGCCTACCGGCAAATGACGCCAATTAGGTAATAAAGCGTTTTCAGGATCCCGGAACATTCTACCCACATTGGTGGCATGTTCAATACTGCTATAGAAATCCGTGTAGTCCCCAACCCTTAAGGGTAGGTGCATCTTGGCCTCCGATTGTAAACAGAATAAATGCATTTGATCCTCCCAGGAGTTATCAGCAGTAGTTAGCCACTGCTGCAAACGGGTTCGAACCTTATTGGTGAGCGGCTTACCCAAGGCTATATAGTCGTTCAGAAAGGGATTGACCAGTATCTCATCATTTAACTGAAATTCTTCCAGCACCTTTGTTTGGGCCACTTGATGTAGATCCAAAATATGGTTTCCAATAGCTACTCCCAAACGCCTTTGATCATTATCAGTTGTTGAGTAGACTCCCAGGGGCAGGTTGTGAACAGTAAAGTCGGAATCAGATGGTATCTCAACCCAGCAGTGTGTTTTTTCCATTTAGCGTAAAGTTATCTCCTATATTTTGGCCAGCCGGGGTATCACTGTTCAGATCACCACGCTGGCTGCTTAAAGATAAGATACATTTTTTGCTTCAGGAAAAGTTGACTTTATTTGTTCCCGCATCGTTCCAAATTGTGTTATGGAAATTAGCTTAACTACCCCGGCCATACTCTTTCCGGCCATTTCATTGCTACTGTTGGGATTTAGCAACCGTTTTGTAACCACTGCCACTTTGATCAGGCAGCTGAAGAACAACCTGCGACCTGAAAACCAGGGAAATGTACATAAGCAAATCAAGAACCTGCAAACCAGGATCAGGTTGATCATTGGTATGCAAGCGTTTGGAGTTTCAAGCATAATCCTATGTACATTGGCCATGATTGCCATTTACTATCAGCAAAGCATGTGGGGGAGCATCTTGTTTGCTTTCAGTCTGCTGTTTATGGTAATCTCTCTACTGATCTCTTTGTGGGAGGTGTTGATCTCCAGCAAGGCCCTAAACGTAGAGCTGGAGGAAATAAAGGAGATCACTTCTTCTTAAAACCCGAAATACTCTTTGGCATTATGGTAGCAAACATTTTGTACCAGCGAACCTACCATATCGTAATCTTCAGGGATCAGTCCCTGTTGTATTTCAGTACCCAACAGATTACACAGCAATCTGCGGAAGTATTCATGTCTGGGAAATGACAGAAAACTTCGGGAGTCGGTGAGCATACCCACGAAGCAGCTCAAAAGCCCTATATGCGATAGTGCGTTTAGTTGCTTTTGCATACCGTCCAACTGATCTAAGAACCACCATCCGGAGCCAAACTGCATTTTACCTTTGAAACTACCATCATTAAAATTGCCGATCATGGAGGCCAAGATCTCATTGTCCGCAGGATTGAGGTTATACAAGATGGTCTTAGTCAACTGGTCACTTTGATCCAATTTATCTAAAAACCGACCAAGGGACTGGCCTTGGGGGAAGTCGCCAATGGAATCAAAACCCGTATCAGGGCCCAGAGAATTAAACTGGCGGCTATTAGTATTGCGCATAGCCCCCAGATGATATTGCTGGACCCACCCCTTGGCATGGTCCATGCGAGCTAATTCCAGCAATATATGTGATTTTAATTTCAATGTTTGATCATGATTCAACGCCTGGCCTTGGAGCAGTCTTAAAAAACTAGCATCGACCTCATCACCGGTGTAAGGTTGTGAAACCACCTGGGTTAGGCCCCGATCGGAAAGCCTGCACCCATGATCTGCAAAATAATCATGGCGAGTTTGCAGGGCATTGAGAAAATCGTCAAGATTAGAGATCTCAGTTTGTGTCAGTTCCGCCAATTTGCTTAGGTAATCTAAAAATCCTGGCACATTTTCCACTTTCAGGGCGTGATCTGGTCGCCAGGTGGGAAATACTTTGAAGCCCGGATCCTGCTCGGCCATTTGCTGGTGATAGCTTAAGTCGTCCAATGGGTCGTCGGTTGTGCACAGTACCTCCACCTTCATTTTCTTTAACAAGGACTGGGTTCTACAGGCAGGGGATTGCAATTGCTGGTTTGCTTCTTCATAGATCTTGGGGGCTGTTTGTGGGTTTAAAAGCTGATCTACTCCGAAATAGCGGTTCAACTCCAGGTGGGTCCAGTGGTATAAGGGATTCCTCAAGGTGTGGGGCGTGGCTTCAGCCCACTTTAGGAATTTTTCTTCATCAGTAGCGTCACCGGTAATGTACTTTTCTTCAATACCCAAAGTACGCATAGCCCGCCACTTGTAGTGGTCACCTTTTAACCATATTTCTGTTAGATTTTTGAATTGATGGTTTTCAGCTATTTCCCTGGGAGGTAGGTGGTTATGATAGTCAATTATGGGTAAAGATTTGGCATAGTCGAAATACAACCTCTCAGAGACTGCATTCTGTAACAAAAACGAGCGATTTAGAAACGGCTTTACCATAATTCTTACTAACTGCTAAGTTTGGGTTAATCCATTGGCAATGCCCAATTCCAAACCTCTTAATTCTCCCAAACCTTTTAATCGACCAATTGCGGAGTAACCTGGGAATGGTACATCTTTCTGAAGGTCATCTAGCATTTGATGTCCGTGATCAGGCCGCATGGGAATGCGCCAGTCATCCCGTGATGAAGCATGCCTGCCTTCCATTTCCACCATCAGGGCCTTTACAATTGCATACATATCCAAGTCGCCATCCAGATGGTCGGATTCATAAAAACTGCCATGATCCTGGCGTATGATATTCCTTAAGTGTATAAAATAGATGCGTCTGCCAAATCTGTCAATAAGATCCAGCAGGTCAGTACTTGCCTGTGGACCTAAAGAGCCGCAGCAAAAAGTAATGCCATTGGCCTCTCCCTGATCACAGTTCAATAGAAATTCAATATCATCCGGCGAATGCATGATCCGAGGCATGCCGAACAAGGAATAGGGGGGATCATCGGGATGGATGGCCAGTTTCACACCATGATCTGCCGCGGCAGGCACTACTTGCTCCAGGAAATATTGCAGGTTGTGGCGATATTGAACCTGGTCCAAAGCGCAGTAGTCTGCTAGCTGATCTTTAAAGTTATCCAGGGGAATAGTTTCCAGGGTTCCCGGGACTCCCGCTAATATAGTCTGCTGAAGTTGTAACCTTTGATCCGTACTCTGAGTTTCCCAAAACTGATGCGCCTCACCCCATAGGTCTTCAGAGTAATAGCCTTCTGTACCAGGTCTTTTCAGCAGGAATAAATCAAAAGCGGCTAAGGCCACATGATCGAAGCGCAGCGCCAAGGCCCCTGTAGAGGTTTTGTAAGAAAGATCAGTGCGTACCCAATCCAGCAAGGGCATAAAATTGTAGCAGATTACTTTTAAGCCGCATTGACTTAAATTCATCAAGGTCTTTCGGTATTTTTCAATGAACTCATCTCTTTGCCCGGTGCCCAATTTGATGGCTTTACGCACGTTGACACTTTCTACAAC
>JAOTYN010000458.1 GCA_029861825.1 Cyclobacteriaceae bacterium | reverse complement strand
CAGGTGATTCCTATGGACCACTATCACCATAATTTAAGATATGAATTGCCTTTAAAGCCCTCCCCTAACCTCCCTAATTATCAGTCCATCAGATTATATCCTTCCCTATGCCTGTTCGAGGGATCGCAAATCAGCATTGGCAGAGGCACGCAATTCCCCTTCCAGGTCTATGGACACCCGGGATATAGTGACAGCAGCTTTTCTTTTACTCCGGTAGCTATTCCGGGCATGGATCAAAATCCCAAGCATAAAGATCAGGTATGCGGCGGTCAGGATCTGAGAGAGATATCGCCCCCAAAATTCACCTTACAATACCTGTTGCAAGCCTTCAGCGATTTTGAAGACAAGCAGGCTTTCTTTAAGAACTATTTCCACCTGCTGGCCGGTAATGAAACTCTCATGGCCCAAATACAATCCGGACTGACCGAGGATCAGATCAGGGCATCATGGGAGGAGGATTTGGCGGACTACCGGCAGAGCAGAAAGTCCTACTTACTATATCCAGAATCCCGTCCATGACCAAAAAAGAAAAAGTTCAGGATATAGCCAGAATACTGAACAAACTTTATCCCGACCCTCCTATCCCCCTGGATCACACCGACACTTACACTTTATTGATCGCCGTGCTGCTCTCTGCGCAATGCACCGACCAGCGGGTCAATCAAGTGACTCCCTACCTATTTGAAAAGGCAGATAATCCCCTGACCATGTCCAGGCTTACCATTGATGAAATCAAGTCCATCATTCGACCCTGCGGGCTATCACCCCAAAAGTCCAAAGCCATCCATCGATTGTCTGAAATTTTAGTGACAGACTATCAGGGAGGGGTACCCAAATCCTTGGAAGAGTTGGAGTCATTACCAGGGGTAGGTCACAAGACTGCCCAGGTGGTGATGGCCCAGGCATACAACATTCCCTCATTTCCCGTGGACACCCACATACACCGGCTGGCCTATCGCTGGGGGCTCAGCAATGGTAAAAATGTCACCCAAACGGAAAAAGATCTAAAGCGGCTATTTCCTGAGGAGATTTGGAATAAACTACATTTGCAGATCATCTATTTCGGCAGAGAATATTGCCCCGCACGTGGTCATGACTTCAGCCAATGTCCTATCTGCAAAAAATACGGCCGCAAATCTCTGTTTAAAAGAGCGTCTTAAGTATATATTTGCAGCTTATGGATCCGTTGCGCATTATTTTTATGGGAACCCCGGAGTTTGCAGTGCCTAGCTTGCAGATCCTTATTGATAATGGCTATAAGGTAGTGGCGGTGATCACTGCTGTAGACAAACCCAAAGGGCGGGGGCGCAAACTGATGCCTTCTCCGGTAAAAGAAGTAGCCCTGAAAAACCATATCCCGGTACTCCAACCTAAAAACCTGAAAGATCCTCAATTCGTGGAGGAGCTGCGCAGTTATAAGGCCAATTTACAGGTGGTGGTAGCCTTCAGGATGTTGCCACAGGTGGTGTGGGATATGCCTGAAATCGGCACCTTCAACCTGCATGCATCGTTATTGCCCCATTACCGGGGAGCCGCTCCCATTCACTGGGCTATAATAAACGGAGCCAAAGAAACCGGAGTAACCACTTTTTTCCTAAAACAGGAGATTGACACTGGAAATATCGCACTACAAGAAAAAGTGCCCATTTATGATGACGATACTACCGGCAGTTTATATGAAAGACTAAAGCAAAAAGGTGCCCAGCTGGTGCATAAAACCGTGCAGTTGGTTGAAAAAGGTGACTACCAGTTAACCCCCCAGGACCTTACCAGCGATCTGCCCAAAGCCCCCAAGATATTCCGTGAGCACTGTGAGATCGATTGGAGGAAATCAGCCGAGGAAATCAGAAACCTAGTACGAGGACTGAATCCACAGCCCGGGGCCTGGACCACGGTGAAGGGGACGGTCTATAAGATTTTGGCGGTGGACGTTTTGGAGAAAGACCTACCGGAAACTCCAGACATTCCAGATAACCCAGATACACCAGGCATTTCAGGCAGTTCAGGCAGTTCAAGCAGTTCAGATCAACCGGGTACTTTTTACACCGACGCCCGAACGTATCTCCATTTTCACACTGGAAAAGGTCAGGTGGCGGTCAAGATTTTACAAGCACCCGGAAAACGGCCTATGGACATTGAGGACTATTTGAGAGGTAACGAACTATGATCATTTCACTAATAGCGGCAGTAGCGGAAAACGGGGTTATCGGAAAAGATAACGACCTGGTGTGGCGGCTTCCGGACGACATGAAGTTCTTTATGAAAACCACCGAACACCATTGCGTGCTTACCGGTCGACGCAATTATGAATCCATACCACCTAAATACAGGCCTTTGAAGAACCGCACCAATATTGTGGTGACCCGCCAGCAGGAATATGGCAGCGAAGAAGGAATTCAAGTAGCACCATCGGTTGAAGAAGGAGTGGCTATGGCCAAGTCCCTGGGCGAGCAAGAGCTTTTCGTGATTGGTGGAGGTCAGATCTATGAGCAAACCATAAATCTGGCACAACGACTTTACATCACCGAGGTCATGGCCCGTTTTGAGGGTGATACCTATTTTCCCCAATATGATCGATCGCAATGGGAAGAACTAAGCCGCATCCGGCATCCTAAGGATGAAAAACATAGGTGCGAATTTTACTACACGGTGCTGGAAAAAATACCCTAACCTGGTACTAGGATGATTGGGTAATTCCCCATATTTTCAGCCCGTAAGAGTATCAGAGACTATGCTGCAACAATTCGATCCACGCAATGAGGATATATTAGTATACGTAGGAGGTAAACTCCTGCCTAGAAAACAAGCCAAAGTTTCCGTTTTCGACTCCGTGGTACAAGGCGGTGATGCCGTATGGGAAGGCATCCGGGTCTATGACGGATACATATTCGCTTTGGAGGAACACCTTAACCGTTTACAACATTCCGCCAAGGCCATGGACTTCCGCCAGGTCCCCAGTTCGGAGGAAGTCAAGCAGGCTATTTTTAAAACACTGGAAGCCAACAACATGCGTGAGGAGACGCATGTACGTTTAACTTTGACAAGGGGTGAAAAGATCACTTCGGGCATGAATCCCAAGCTAAACCAATCCGGATGCACCCTGATCGTGCTGGCGGAATGGAAACCCCCCATTTACCAATCCTTGTCCTTGAAGCTGATCACCAGCAGCATACGTCGCAATTCTCCTCAGAATCTGGATTCTAAGATCCATCACAATAACCTGATCAACAACATTTTAGCCAAGATAGAAGCAAATTTATGCCAGGCCGATGACGCCATTATGCTGGATATGCAGGGATTTGTCTCGGAAACCAATGCCACCAACATATTTATGGTGAAAAACGGGATACTGTACACACCGCATGCCGACAGTTGTTTACCAGGTATTACCAGAGGAAAAGTAATAGCCCTAGCCCGTGAAATGTCCATTGAAGTGATTGAACGCAACATT
>JAOTYN010000456.1 GCA_029861825.1 Cyclobacteriaceae bacterium | reverse complement strand
AGTCACAGATCATTTTCAGAGAATTGGACTTTGAAATAGGGGTTGCCTATGGCCAGGGGAATGTAGGCATGATCTATGCAGAACAGGTAAAAGATGATCTGGCAGAGGCCAACATGAACCAAGCCATCCAAGTACTTGAGGAAGTAGAGGACTACTATCCCATTTCCGTGTATCTGACCTATCTTTCAGATATCTCCTTAAGAAGAGGGGACTGGGATACAGCCATGGAGCAGGCCCAAAGGAGCCTGGAACTAGCACAAGTTTACGGGCTTAAAGATCAAATCAGCAAGGCCAGCCTGCAGATATCAGAGCTCTATGAACATTCGGGTAATCTGGCAGAGTCGTTCCGCTATTACAAACAATACACGGCCTTCAAGGATAGTGTTAACAACATCGTGTCAGTGCAACAAATGGCCAACATGCGCACTGATTTCGAGATCTCCCAAAAGCAGATTGAAGTAGACCTGCTCAACCAGCAAAAAAGGACCCAGAGGGTTATTGTTATAGCTGTGTGCGTGGCCTTGTTTTTAATCGGGCTATTGGCCTTTGGGCTGTACCGACGATATTTATATATAAAAAAGACCAATTCAGTCATCGAACAGGAGCGAAGTCGATCGGAAAAGCTGCTCCTCAATATCCTACCCAAAGAGACTGCTCAAGAACTAAAAGAATTTGGCAAGGTGAAAGCCCACCGGTTCGAATCCGTCACGGTATTATTTACTGATTTCGAAGGGTTCACTTACTATGCAGAAAATTTGTCCCCTGAAAAACTGGTGGAGGGAGTTGACTACTATTTTTCAAAGTTTGACGATATCATGGATAAGTACGGGTTGGAGAAGATCAAAACCGTGGGCGACGCTTATATGTGTGCCGGAGGGTTGCCTTTTCCAGTTGAAGACCATGCCTACCGGGTAGTATTGGCGGCCTTTGAAATCGCTGAGTTCGTAGAACATTCCAAAAAGATCAATGAAGCGGTAGCTAAGCGTTTCAATGTAAGGATCGGAATCAACACCGGTACCGTGATTGCCGGAGTCGTAGGTACCAAAAAATTCTCCTATGATATATGGGGAGACGCCGTAAATGTAGCCTCGCGCATGGAATCAAATTCGGATCCCGGCAGGATCAATATCTCGGAAAATACTTATCAGCTGATCAAAGATAAGTTCGAATGTGAATACCGGGGTGAAATCGCTATCAAAAACCATGGTACTGTGAAAATGTACTATGTACTTGAACACAGGGACGAGATCAAAACGCTGGACCCAGTTTTAGGTTGAACCGTTATCCCTCAATTCATAAGTATACAACTAGCCCCTGCCTGGCAATTGGCCTGATAGCGATCCGACTGCACTTCAAACTCAAAGTAGGTCCCTAACTCATCTTTTTGACTTTTTTCATCCTTCACTTTTTCGGAGGTAAAATAGATCTTTACATTTTTGATCTTTCTTTCTGCAAATAGTTTGATCTGTTCCTCAGTAATGGTGTAGAAGGGCTTTATGTTGAAGGTAGTCAAGGGCAATTTGTGTCGTCGGGCATAATCCTGACCAGGATCAAGTTTGAGAATGGTATCATCGTCGAATTTGAAGATTATAGGGTTCTCCGGTAATATCTCCATCTTGGCGCCCATTTCCCTCACAAAGAACATTCCGAAATAATAGCCCTGATCTGATTTTACAAACATGGCGGTAGCGCCCTGGGAAAATTTACTGAAGATCACGCGGGGTTCTGTAACATTCAAAATCGTCTCCCCCTCTATATCTTTGCCCACTTTCTTAATTTCCTTTTTAGAGAACTTGCATTTTTGGCCGTTGACTGTACCGGTTCCCACCAGCACCAATGCCATAACTATTAACAAATGGGCTATTTTATTCATGATTGGATGATTTAGTGATTGGAGTTAAAATACAAAAAATAAACTTAATCCATAAGTGCTAAGACTGCATCACAACGTCACACCAAGGAGCGCTATGGACGGCAACATGGCTTATTCAAGAAATAACTAGTGGATTTTTTTAAGTTCTCCTCCCTGAAGCTCGGTGATCCTCCGAGTAACTCCGGGCAACGGCCTGACCTCTTCAGGTAAATCTCCTATCTTTACCGAGGCAAACCATTCTACTCATGCGCAAATACCTTGCGGTAATATTAGGAACCGTCATCAGCAATGTGATCTTTCTCATTATAGGAGTACTGGCCAATACCATTAGCCCTACCCCACCGGAATTGATGGACTCGCGAACACCGGAGGCGGTAGCCCAGCGGGTGGCAGCCACTCCCACTTTTACCTGGATCTCAGTAATTGTAGGTTTGGCTGTAGGGGCGTTTTTCGGAGGTATGCTGGGCGCCAAGACGGCCAAGTCCGAAAAGCTTTGGGTGACCACTGGAGTTGGATTATTGTTATCCGTATGGGCATTCTATACGTTTTATATAGTATACCCGGACGTGCTTTGGGTTCCTCTGGCCATGCTGGTTTCAGGTTTTTTATTCTCTTTTCTGGGAGGTTTGATCTTTGGAAGATCAGCTCCAACGAATCCCCCATTAACCAATTAAGGGTTGAAACTAATGGATTTGATTATTTCGATTAAATCAGAGGGATAGATGCCCAGGAATAGGATCAATAAACCCAGCACCGACAATACCATCAAGCCCATGCCTGGAAGGGCGGATGAGCTAATGGATGTATCTTTATCAACAGGTGTGAGCATGGTCTTAATAACCCTAAGATAATAATACAGACCTATCACACTGCTCACTACCAATACCATAGCCAACAACCATAAGCCATCGCTGACGGCTGCCCAAACCACGTAAAACTTCCCAATAAAGCCCGCCGTCAGAGGGATTCCCACCAAGGAGAAAAACATGGTGCTAAATATGATCGACAACCAGGGGCGCGTCCAGAACATGCCTTGAAGATCCTCCAGATGCTCTACTTCCTGTTCCGCAGAAGAAAAAACTGCTAAGGTTCCAAACGCTCCGATTATGGAAATGAAATAGGCCACTAAATAAAAGGTTACTGCTGCCAACGAAAGTTCGGTTCTGGTCAATACGGCAATAAGAATATAGCCCAGATGCGCGATGCTGGAATATGCCAATAAGCGTTTTAAATTGTTTTGTTTCAAGGCCAGTATGCTTCCAACCATCATGGATGCCATGGCCATCAAACTCAAAGTAACCACCAGCCAATTGATGTTCAATCCTGAAGTGGCATAGATGAAACGCAGCAATACGGCAACCATACTGCCCTTGGAAACCGAGGCAATTAGCGCACTGACCGGGGCCGGGGCACCTTCGTAAATGTCAGGGGTCCAGTTATGAAAGGGCACTAATGCCAGCTTGAACCCTACACCCACCAGCATCATGGCCAATCCCGCTGCAGACATTTGTCCCATGGTCTGAAAGGACGCCCCAACTTCGGAAAACGACAGGGCTCCGGTATCGGTATAGATCAAAGCCATTCCG
>JAOTYN010000455.1 GCA_029861825.1 Cyclobacteriaceae bacterium | reverse complement strand
AAAGTAAAATTCTTTTTTAGGAGATAACTACTCATCCAACCCGCTAAAAAACTGCCGGCACCGGCAGCCGCGTAAGGGATCCAGGCATAATATCCGATTTCCTGGATATTCAGTCCACGGATGTCGGCCAGGTATTTGGGCAACCAAAATATGTAGAAGTACCAGGCGGCATCGGACAGAAATTTGGCTACTAACAATCCCCACACTTTCCGATATCCGAACAAATCCCTCCACCTTATTTTGTGGGCCTGGTCAGTAGGGCCAGAATCCTTTAACCCCTCTGCTATATATTGTCGTTCTGAATCGCCTACATACTTATTACGGTTAGGTAAATGATATACTCTGTACCAAATGATAGCCCAGATCAATCCTAATCCACCGGTGATGAAAAATACCCAGCGCCAATTCAGCTGAAGTATGATCACAGCGATGATAGGAGGGGCTATCACCGCTCCCAGGCTAGACCCAGTATTGAAAATTCCGAAGGCAAATGATCTTTCTTTAGCAGGAAACCATTCCGAAACTACTTTGGCAGATGCCGGGAATCCACCACCTTCCCCCAGTCCCAATAAAAAGCGGGCCATGCCTAGACCCATAAAACTGCTGACCAGGCCATGCAGACAGTTGGCTATGGACCACCAGCAAATAATGATGATATAACCCATCCTGGTACCCATTACATCGATCAGTTTGCCTCCTCCCACGTACATCAGAGAATAGGAGATCAGGAACAGCATCTGTAATTGTGAATATTCCAGATCGGAGACGGGGATGAACTTCTGGATCTCCGAAATAGCAACCGGCAGACTTTGCCGATCCAGGTAATTTAAGGCAGTAGCCAGAGCCAGCAAACCAGCAATGTACCATCGGAAGTTTTTAATAGCCTTCATGAAAGATGTCAATCTTCCTGTTTGGATTGGCCGGGCTCTTTAATGCCCAACTCGTTTTCGATATCTTCAATGATACCCAGTGAAATGGTGTGTCGATCCCCGATATAGTCATTTTCCAGCCAGGTATCTACATAATCGATCAGCTCGAAAATACCTTTGGTTTTGCCCCCCAGGCATAAAATATTACTATCATTATGCTGGCGGGTCATTTTCGCTTCATAGTGGCTGCCCACTACCGCTGCCCGTACACCTTTGTATTTGTTGGCAGCTATACTCATACCGATTCCCGTAGAACAAATCAAGATTCCTTTATTGTAATCTCCCGCTGAGATAGGGGCCGCTACTTTTTTGACATAGTTAGGATAGCGTACAATTTCCTGGCTGTCTGAGCCCATATCAATGACTTCAAATCCTTTTTTACGCAAATGTTCGGCAATTTTCTCCTTAGCCTCATACCCGCCATGATCGTTAGCTATCAATATTCTGTTGTCGTCTTTGAAGTTCATAGCACTAACTTTTTTGTGTTTGCAGATTGTATTGTTCTACTAAGGGCTTTAAAAAACTTATTCCCTGGGATGCAGCGGTATCCGGATCTGGCTTGGGAAGTATTTCCAAGGAGATCCAGCCCTGATAGTGGGCCTTCTTCAGATGGTCGAAGATGGCCGTAAAGTCCGTGTGTCCCTGTCCGGGAGCCATGCGGTTGGAATCGGCAAAGTGAATGTACTTAATGTATGATATATACTTTTCCAATTCGCCCCCGATAGACCGATCCTCAATATTCATATGGAAAGTATCCGGCATCAGCTTCAAGTTTGGGATCCCCAGGTTTTGCAACAGCACCACTCCCTCAGAAACGCTGTTTATAAAATCAATCTCATACCGATTCACGGGCTCCAGAATGATGGTGACAGACTTTTGATTGGCGTACTCACACAAAGAAGCGACCATTTCGGCAAACAAGTTCTCAGCTTGCTCCCTACTGGCATTCCCAATTTGACCCCTTACTCTGCCAATGTTAACTAATTGTCCAAAGTCGGCGGCAACGTCGATAATCTCACGAAATATGCCCTTTACTTTTTCCCTTCTGTGGGGATCAGGGTCCGTGAACATCAAACCACCGTCCGCATAAACTTGTCCGGTAGAAATACAGGAGACCTCTAAACCATATTGAGACAACCAAGTGGATAATTGTTCCCCCTTTATTTCACCGGCGCTTTTCAGCGCCAGCTCAATTCCATCAAATCCCAGCTCAGATGCTTTCTGAATGGAGTGTTCAAAGCCCCTGAACACTACAAAGGCACTGGGTAAGGCGTTTTCACCGGCAATAGCCACTGATAGCTTGATCATGGTAAAGGTTTTTGGATTTCATAAAAGATAAATAAATATTAATCCTTTCCCCACCAGGGATCACCCAAACTTGCCAATAATCCTCCGTCCACATACATTATTTGCCCATTGATAAAATCTGAGGCTGGAGATGCTAAGAATAGAGCCGTTCCCACCAGGTCTTCCGGTGTTCCCCAGCGTTGGGCTGGTGTTCGGCTGAGGATATATTCATTTAGAGGATTGCCCGGTTCTCGGTAAGGTTCGTTGATAGGCGTTGATATATAACCAGGGCCGATACCGTTGATTTGTATATTGTGTCGGGCCCACTCTACTGCCATGTTTTTGGTCAACAACTTTAAACCTCCCTTGGCAGCTGCATAGGCCCCTACAGTATCTCTGCCGATCTCACTCATCAATGAACATATATTAATGATCTTACCGCTCTTTTGGGAAATCATAGTATTTGCGGCATGTTTTGAGGTGATAAACGGTCCATTCAGATCGGTGTTTATAACATCTTGCCAGTCAGCCAATGAAAGATCCTCCAGCTTATTGCGTCTAATTATCCCTGCATTGTTTACCAAAACGTCAAGTTTCCCTTGCTCCTGGAGAATTTGATCCATACCCTGGTTTACCTGGGCCTCGTTTGCTACATCAAATGCTATCCCTTGTGCTGAATAGCCCTGTGCTTTCAGATCTGTCAAAGTAGCCTCGAGTTTTTCCTGGTTTCTGCCGTTGAGATATACCTGACACTGAGCATTTATAAAGCCTTTGGCTAATGCAAGTCCGATACCTTGAGTAGAACCGGTAACCAAGACCACCTTCCCTTTGATATTAAAATGATCCATATCTAATAAACATACGGATTTATAGGAAACCTTGAAAATTTGAATGGTAGCAAATCACGGTAGACGGACCACGGTAGACGGTTGACGGCAACAAGTTATACTCTGAAGGACCGAAAGTGTGACCCTATCGGATGCCGTCTCTAATCTTTGTGGTTCTTTGCGCCTTGCGAGCGTAGCGATGCATCTTTGTGACTCCTTGTGTAACAACCTTCCCAAAGCCTACCGTTGATCCTGCTCCGTGCCTGCCGGCAGGCGTCCTCCCTTTCTATTGACAACCATTTCCCTAATTTTGGTGTCTTATTAAGTGGAAGCAAATGTAAAATATGATGAAGTATCTTGTGATGGTGTTTTTTCTGAGTTTGACCCAAATAGCATGTGATAGCAATAACACCGATGAGCTG
>JAOTYN010000065.1 GCA_029861825.1 Cyclobacteriaceae bacterium | reverse complement strand
GCCTGAACTTGCGCTTCAAAATGCCGATAAAGCTTTGCAGGTCGATCCGGGTTATGCCCCGGCTATGGTCAATAAATCTCTGGCATTACGTAAACTGGGAAGGGAAGCTGAAGCGGACTCCCTGCTGAATAGCGCCTTCGCCATCGATTCCGGGCTGAAACGGCATTTTAGGGAGTGAACCCCGAAGCTATCCGTAGTCTTTCACCTGCGGCCATCGAGCCATGATGGACAAATTCCAGACTACAGATTAAGTTATTTCGCAAGGTCTTAAGACCTGTTTATCAAACCTCATCTTACACGCTTAGATATGGGCTTTTAGATTTACAATAATTAGAAGAGGCCGGGTTCGAAGATCCAATCTGGAAAAACCCACCCACCTAACTAAAATCTTGAGTTCTGGAGTTCTTGATTTTATCAAATAATATCATAAGCAGGCTAATTGCGCTCAGTAATGTGATCAGGGCCAGATCCATACGGATACCCGTTACCTGATGTGGAAGCCATCCAACTAGTGAGGCGATAAAAATCAGTAATGCCACCAAGGTAAGCAAAGGAAGGGTTCTTATCCTGTGAGCGTGATCATAGAATATACCTGTTAAAATCATGGGAGCCAGCAGTGCGGTGCCTGCAAAACTCGTTCTTGCAAGCAGTGCAAGTTCATCACTTGACATCAATGCAAAAAGCAAGGCAATTAAGGCAAAAAAGAATATTCCGACCCTGGCATACTTCACCATTTTACGATCCTCCCCTTTTAAAATGGATCTTAACTCCCCACCTAAGGCAAATAACTGGGAGTCCGAAGTTGAGATGGCGGCGGCAATGATTCCTATCATCACTACCGAGGCTACAAAGTTAGTCTGATCCCCGATATATGTTTTGTTCAAAAATTCGGAGGTACTGAACTCTGGATACAAGACAGCCCCGTACATGCCCATAAAAGCTGTCGGAAGTATAATGATGATACCAAATATGCCCAGGCTTATGGCCATTTTGTAAAGGGATTTTACGTTTTTCAAGATCACCAGGCGGGTGGAAATTTGAGGTTGTGTATAGGGCATTAATGAAATGGCAATCATGGATCCCAGTAAAAATTGGAAATCAAACAACCCCTTAGGGCCCGGAACGGATAACAATGCCTCATTCACAATTTCAACTTCCTCAAACATAGCACGTACACCTCCGAAATGATTAAGGCAATTGTAGCCGATGATCCAAATGGCCACCAATAATAGGACTCCTTGTAAAACATCACTGTGCATGATGGCCTTAAGTCCTCCCACTTCACTGTAAATCAACATAATGATTACCAGAATGGTAGCCCATGCCCACATAGGAATAACACCTGGAAAACTTGCACTTAAGAATATGGCTACCCCACGAATCTGAATGGATATATAGGGTATTAAAAAGACAAAGACCCCAAAAAAGGCTACAATTCCAGCAAATCTATGGCCATAATTCTGTCCCATAAAACCAGCCATACCCCGCCAGGAATGATTTTTAGCCTTTTTATGCAGCTGATAACCTAACCAAATTAAACCGAAGGTCATCACACAATGAGAAAACATTAAGAAGATCCAGGCTCCGATGCCATGCACCCTGAAGAAATCAGGCATTCCAAGCAATGAAAAGGTACTGAATAGGGTGGCAGCAATGGTGAAGAATCCTAATAATGCTCCCAAATTAGATCCGCCCAACAAATACTGTTTGGAGGTTTTGTCAACGGACTTGGCCCTGTTTGCCAGGAAAAACAGCACACTCACATATACAATACCCATGAAGATCAATATTCGAAACATAAACTAATAATCTAGTTTGTATGAACTAATCCTTGTTTCCTGGATGCACCATAGTGCCTAACCAGGTTAACGCCACAATCAACAGGGTGATGGTAATTCCCAGCCATAAAGTATAGGGCATACCCATAAAGAAAGGCTCTTTTATGCCGGGCGGGGTAACCAAGGGAGTAAAGGTGATTAGGACTATTACTCCGACAGCAATTCTACAAAATGTCCAAAGTCTATTTTTCATTCGGGCTTTAATTCATTACTAACAACAACATGGGTTATGACGCCAATTATTTAATCCAGGCTTTGGTCGGTTCCACCCATTCTTTTAAGGGCTTAAAGACGATGCCGTGGCCAAGGTTAGTATTCAATTCCACTTCTTTGAACTTGTTGACACCGTGGGAACCGTCGATTAGTGAATGATAGCTTTGCCCGGCAATAGGGTCTGATTTTTCATAAAAGCCTAGAATGTTGCCGTGGAGATCAAAATTGTAGTACTGTTTGACGCCGTCAAACGACCCCGCTATAAAAACATAATTTAGGTGTTTATTCTTGAGCAAAGTGGATATCTGCATGGCTATTAAAGCTCCTTTTGAAGCCCCTATTACGGTGATGTCATCGGGGGCCACTCCTTTTCTCAATAGACCTGTGATCTGATCTGCAACTTTTTGGGCATAGGCAGCAATTTGGGTGTTCTTAGGTCGTACTTCACTTAATACCTTGACACCTTCGGCCGCAAGGGTATTAATAATGGCCTGATACTGGTATTTTCCATGTTGATCGCTATAAGCAGCCAGGCCCTGATCTTCCACAATTTTGCCATGCAAGTAAAAGACATACTTCATTGATTGGTCATCAATTTGGTCGGTGCAAATTTGCAGCGTTAAGACAAAAGTTATTATATGAATCATGAAGGTTGATTAGCATTGGATACCACCGTTACTTGAAGAAAGTATTTGTATAACTCTAGCAAACTCTGCTCTCCTAAGATCTCAAATATTTATTCAAAAAAGGCGAAAACACCTCGTAAATTAAAGTGAGCGGTTGGCCGTGATGCCAAAATAAGTAATGTCGTCCCCAAAATGGTCCTTTCTCATCAAAGGCCTCTTCCAATTCTTGGGAATGGCCTTGATAAATCCCTTGCACATCCCGGTACAACTCTGTTCGAGTACGAGCAAGACTTGCCCATATAGGTAATGATGGATTTTGTAAGTGTTCACCCACTTCACTGGCTTCCCACCAGGAGGTCGCATAGGCTAATCTGTACCCGGTATCGGTTGTTAACCATACCTGACGGCGCAAACGGGGTCCGGGCACCTTGTGAATGAGTTCCGGAGCATTATCCCCGTCCATACCCACGGGCGACATATCGATTACCTCTACATCCACGGTTTTCGTGGTTAACAACCGCAAGTGACGAGTGGGAGAACCATCCCCTAGAAGTAGAATTTGCCAGGCAGGGGACAATTGCGTGTGAGGCAATCCTTTTAATACTACTTCTTCCCCTCCTTGCCACAATGGAGTCAGGCAATACCAGGATGGGCTGGGTTTGTCCACGGGATCAATTGATGTCAATTTTCTTCTTTTTGCAGATTTAACATTTCCACTAGCGGTTGAAAGAAAATATCATTTCAAATGCCTTATTCGAACAGTTCAAATGGGCTTTTGAATTATTGAGAGTTAATGTACACATTATCAAAAACAAATCCACTGTGATTGTGAAGTGGATAAAAAAAATAGAAACATGTCAATACGCTGGTACTTTTCACTGAATATAGTAATTTGGAAAGAATGTCGGTGTTGATTTCTTAATCCTAAATGCATAAACCTAATGATTAGTTGCCTGGTGATCGGGGCTGGGCCCGCCGGAATTGTTACTACCAAAGAACTTTTAGAGCAAGGTGTCGATGATGTCTTGTGTTTGGAACAGGCCCCATCGCTAGGAGGTACATTCTCCAAGAGTTATGACAGTCTGGTGCTGACATCATCGGTTACCTTCAGCATGTTTTCAGACTTTTGGGTTGGTGATGGTAAGGATCACCATTTTTGGACTAAGAATGAAGGGGTGGACTATTGGACCGAATATGCCCGTCACTTCAAGGTCATTGATCATATTCGTTTCCAATGTGAGGTGACTGAAGTTAGAGACCAAGCAGATCAAGGTTGGAAGGTCAGCCTGGCATCAGGTGAAGTGTTGCAATGCCAACGATTGGCGTTGGCCATTGGGAATAATAGGGTGCCCCGATTTCCTGAATGGGGTGAATCCTTAAATGAAATAGCATGCTCCCATTCTCATGAATACCGCAACCCGGATTCGTTCCAGGGCAAAAGAGTACTTGTGGTGGGTGGTGGTGAATCCGGTTCAGATGTTGCTTTTGAAATATCACAGGTGGCTGAAAAAAGCTGGATAAGCCTTAGGGAATCTACCGGTTGGGTAGTTCCCCGAAAGCGCGGTGGCCATGCGGCAGATGTCTCAACTCATCGGGGAATTTGGGACTTACCACGTGAATTCGGAGCTAAGCTGAGCCCCTTTGTATTAAAGCTTGAACGTGCGCGTCAGGATCCGGTCTTTGATGCCTTAGCTGATCTTAATGATCGTGTGCGCGCCCAACGGGGCATTTGGGGGATCTATGGTACCAAAACTTTAGCACTACCCAAAGCCATTGCTAATCACGGTTGCCAGGTGGTGGGTGATGTGGTGGATGTGGAGGAAGGCGGTCGCCTGCTAAAGACAGCTGATGGGGAAAGCCTGGAAAATGTTGATGCGGTGGTATTTTGTACCGGCTATCACAATCGGGCGGGTTTCATGCCACCAAATTTACAGAGCTGTGATCCCCGGAAATTGTATAAACATATGTTCCATTCTCAACAAGGGGACCGCCTGGCCTGGATCGGTTGGGCGCGACCGGCCTTTGGCAGTCAGTTTCCCATTATGGAAATGCAGGCCCGTTATTGTGCTCTGGTATTTACAGGCCGGCTACAATTGCCTGAGCCCAATAACATGGTACAAGTTGCCTCAGAAGACGAGGAAGTGTACGGATTACAATTTGAAGATAACGCCCTACGGATAAGGAGCCTGGTGGATTACCATAGATATATGGATAACCTGGCCAATATTATTGGTTGCAAGCCATCCTTGAGCAAATATTTCCTAATAAATCCCAGGTTATGGCTTCATCTGATGTATGGCCCTACTCAGGCCACACAATTCCGTTTGCGGGGCCCTGGTAAGAAAGTGAAACTAGCACATAAGATATTAATGAAATTGCCTATCAGTACCTTCAATCATATTGTAAAAGCCGGATTGCGGGGCCGCATTTATTACGCCTTAAGAGCAATAGTGCCTGACTTTCTTTTACCTCAAAAAAAGCTCATCAAGCCGCCAATCAGCAACAGCACAAATATCAGTTGACAAAATGCGAAAGGCAAGTATAATTTTTTCCTTACATTGGACCCGACTGGTGTACAATCAATAATCCGAACCGCTTTATGAAGAATATATCCGCAATTTCATTGCTGGCTTTGATCACTTCTTTGATCGTATCTTGTTCGCCACAGGAAAAAGAAACCTCAGGGTCCGCATCAATGATAGATGCAGAAAAGAAGGACCGCAATGTAGCCGGGTTGGGCTTACCTCGGGGTGTGATTACCAACATTGACGACGACGAGCCTGGATATATTCTTATTAATCCCAGTAACTCCTCTTCTACCTATCTATTGAACCGGCAGGGAGAGGTATTACATGAATGGAAAGGTGAATATCATTCCTGGCTGACCTACCTCCGCGACAACGGGCATGTCATCCGGGCCGTGGTTGATCCTGATGCTCCCAGATTTCATGCTGGTGGAATGGCGGGACGTATCGAAGAGCTCGACTGGCTGGGTGAAACGATTTGGGAGTTTGAATATGCTACCGATGAATATCAAACCCACCATGATCTGGAGGTGCTGCCAAATGGAAATGTGTTAGCCATCGCCTGGGAACATATGTCCTATGAGGAGGCCATCCAAGAGGGCAGAAATCCCCACTATCTTACCGAGGATGGTCTATGGATGGACAAAGTCATTGAAGTAAAGCCTATCAAGCCAAGGGGTGGAAAAATTGTATGGGAATGGCGTTTTTCAGACCATCTGATCCAAAACCACGATCCCGCGCTTTCAAACTACGGGGAACCGGCAGCACATCCTGAACTTTTAGATATTAATGCTTCAGCTCATGAACCGGAACTTCTACACCCTGATACCTTGCGTGCACAAAAAAAGAAAGGATTAGCTCATCGTAACGCTACCGTGGGAAGTGAAAGTAGCGATATCTATCACAGTAATGCCATTAATTATAATGAGGAATTGGATCAGATCGCCATCAGTGTTCCACATATCAATGAGATATTCATCATAGATCATAGTACTACCACCGAAGAGGCCCGCGGACATACAGGCGGCCGCTGGGGCAAGGGAGGCGATTTTCTTTACCGATGGGGCAATCCACTAAATTATGGACGGGGAGATTCAACGGATCAGAAATTGTTTTATCAGCATGATGTGAGATGGATTGAAGAGGGAAAACCAGGAGAGGGCCACTTGACCCTTTATAATAATCAGGTGCCCAATGGACCTGACAGCATGAAATATTCAGCGGTATTTGAAATGGCATTATCCGTTGATGAAAATGGTCATTATACCATGTCCGAGGACAGTACTTTTGGCCCTGAAGGCCCCATTTGGAGCTATGTAGCGGCAGATACCGTTTCGCTCTTCTCTCCTTTCACCTCTGGTGCCCATAGAATGGAAAATGGCAATACATTTATCTTATGTGGAGCTCCGGGAAGATCATTAGAAGTAACACCTGATGGAGAGATCGTTTGGGATTTTTGGAATCCTTACCAGGGTGACATCCGCCAAACCAATGGTGATAGAATAAATGATGGCCCCTTCCTTTATTGGCAGTTCCGGTCCACTTTTATTCCCGCTGATCATCCGGCATTACAGGGAAAAGAACTTAAGCCTTTAGATCCTCAGCCAAAGGTATTAAAGGAAAAACAGGGTGCTTAAAAAGAGGGACAGGGAACGTGACCCCCTAATGACCCCCTATGTTAAATGGGTATCAGCGATTCTCAAGGATCACTCCATTTTCCTGTATATAGTTTTCCCAGTGTTTCAACATTTCCTGGTAAATGTCTGGGTACTTCTCAGACAAATCGTGGGATTCCCCGGGATCTTCTCGCAAATTGAACAGTTCGAACCTACCCATTCCAAAAGGAGGCTCTATTAGAGTAATTTTCCAATCCCCTTGGCGCAAAGCACCTCTACCAAACAGCTCCCAACCCATTACGTAGTCTTCCATGTGTACCCGGTTACTTTCACCATGCAACAGTGGAAGTAGTGATTTCCCTTTATAAGGGGTTAAGGGCCTGTTTTCATATGAGGCAGGATAGCGACCACCAGCAATTTCCAAAAGTGTAGGAGCAATGTCCATTACCGTAGTAAATGCCGGTACCACAGCACCAGTATCTTTTTGAAAGGGCATTTTTACTATCATGGGACTGCGTATACCGCCCTCACTGGCATAACCTTTGTAGAAGCGATATGCAGCGCTTGACGCATGTGCCCATGGTGGTCCATAAGCCACGAATGAGCTGTAGGTGCCCATACTTTGATACTCCTCGCTTTCCGGAGGTGTATAATTAAAGTCCAGAACAGCCGCCCCATTATCTGAGAAGAAAATAAAAAGTGTATTCTCAAATTTCCCGATCTCCTTCAGATAATCCATCAACCTGCCCACGTGCTCATCCAAATTATCTACCATGCCTGCGTAAATTTCCATTTTCCGGGCTTCTATTTTTTGTTGATAGCTGCTCAGGGAGGTCCATGGTAACAGAGGCAAATTTGAAATTTCGTATAAATTTCCTTTTACCGCTGGGAGTTCAGGCAATGTAGCATTACTTGAAATGATCCCCTTTTTCTTCAGTCCTTGAAATCTGAGCATTCTTAAGCTATCGTATCCAAAATCATATTTGGCCTGATACATTTCTATATTTTCTGGGGGGGCCTGCAGGGGCCAGTGAGGAGAAGTATAGGATGCCATCAGAAAGAAGGGATCGGTATCTTCGAGATCATCCTCTATAAACTCTATTAACTTGTCTGTATATACCTTAGTAGAATATTCACCGTTGGGATAACCAGTATAGCCATCATCCTGCCAAAAAGAGGTGTATCGGTTATCAGGTTGGTAGTGATTGGCGTAGGCATCAAGCAAGGTAAAAGATCGCTCAAACCCTTTGCTTTGAGGACTCTGATCCGGTGTCAAACCCAAATGCCATTTACCGGCAATATACGTGTGATAACCTTGGTCCCTGATCAACTTGGCTATGGATACTACTCGATCATTCAAATATCCCTCATACCCCGGTTGACCCACTTGTTGGACAATGGCCGGCACCCTTTCCGCCATATTGCCCAAGCCCGCCAAGTGATTGTCCGTTCCCGAAAGAAGCATGGCCCGCGTAGGGGAACAAGTAGCAGCCGTGTAAAAATTAGTAAATATCTGTCCCTGGCTGGCCAGTGCATCAATATTTGGAGTAGCAATTTCACTGCCAAAACATCCCAGGTCTGAATATCCCAAATCATCAGCTATAATCAATACTATATTAGGTCGGTCGGAAGGTACCTGCATTTGTTTTTCAATACAGGATGATATGGCAAAACATAGGCATAATATTGACAGCAACATAGTATTCACGACTGCTACAGATTTGGTCATAAAACCAGGTAATTTCATTTTCTTGAGCTAAAGAAAAGCCGTCGGCCGTTATGATATTTGGATTTACGGCAAAGGGCTACTTTAAGCTACTTTCATAAACTTAAATATAACTCACTATTTATCAGTCTATTATTAATTATTTTTAATTGTTTAAGGTAAAATCCCCACCCATCCGTCAAAATGGTCTTCGAAGAGACCTCCAGTATCAACTAGCATTGGGGTTTGCTAGGGAAGACCGCAATGGGACAAAGGCCCTTTTGAGGCACTATTGCTCCCTTGGTAATAGATGTTTCCTTATTTTGGATGGCTAAACTCAAAAGTTACACTTAATGAAAAAGATCTTATTTCTTTTATACCTCCCTCTTTCTCTTTACGGGCAAATACCCCCTGTAGAAGCCATCCGCCAATGGGTAAAAGATAACGGTGCCCATATATTGCAGGAGTTTATCCCTTTATTAAAAATTCCCAATCACGCTTCCGACCTGCCCAATATCAAAAAGAATGCAGACCTCTTGCAGCAGCTTTTTACCTCCCGCGGCTTTAAGATGCAGTTATTGGAAAGGCTGGATGCGCCGCCGATTGTTTATGGTGAATATAAGGTACCCGGTGCTACCCGCACCTGGTGTTTTTATGTGCATTATGACGGCCAGCCGGTGGATGTCTCCCGCTGGCAGCATGATCCTTTTGAGCCGGTCTTGTATGATGGCCCTATGGATAAAGGAGGCAAACAGATCCCTTTCCCTCAAGCAGGGGAAGCGATTGAGGATGAATGGCGCATTTATGCCCGCTCTTCCAGCGACGACAAAGCCCCTATCATGGCCTTGATAGGCGCGGTGGATGCTCTAAAGCAGGCGGGATTGAGTTATACTTCTAATATCAAATTGTTTTTTGATGGGGAGGAAGAATCCGGTTCACCTAATGTGCAAGCCTATTTGCAAAACCACCCTCATTTGTTTGAAGATATTGATGTCTGGTTGATCTGTGACGGTTCGGTCTTCCAGACGGGCGCGCCGCAATTTAAATTTGGTGGCCGTGGCATCACTTCCATGGAGCTAACCGTTTACGGCGCTACCCGGCCTTTGCACAGCGGGCACTATGGCAACTGGGCTCCGGTGCCGGGACAGATGCTGGCCCGGCTGCTGACTTCCATGAAAGATGAAAACGGCAAGGTTCTGATAGAGGGATTCTATGATTCGGTGGAGCCCATCTCGGCTATTGAACGGGACCAGATTAACAAGGTACCGCCGGTTGAAGCGCAACTGAAAAAGGAATTGGGTTTGGTGGTGACCGAAGGGGAGGGGCAAAGGTTGAACCAGCGATTATTACTGCCCAGCCTGACCGTGCGCGGACTCTCCAGCGGCAATGTGGGGGCCAAGTCCCGTAATATTATTCCCAATACGGCTACCGCCACCTTGGGCATGCGCTTAGTCAAAGGCAATGACCCGGAAAAGATGCTGGACTTGGTGGAGGCCCATATAAAAAAGGAAGGCTGGCATATTGTTTATGAAGAGCCGGACATGGTAATCCGGTTGCAGCACCCCAAGATAGTGAAGGTGACCCGCTCTGCGACCGGGCTTAAGGCAGCCAAGACTTCCATGGACCATAACAAGGTAAAACCCATTATTGAAACCATGCGGGAATTTACTAATGACAAGATGGTCTTGCTGCCCAGTTCGGGCGCTTCCAATAGGGTTTATTATGTGATCTTTGAAGTGCTGAAAAAGCCGGGTATTGGGGTGAATATAGTGAACCACGACAACAACCAGCACGCGGCCAATGAAAATCTAAGATTGGGTAATTTGTGGTATGGGGTGGAGTTGATGGCGGTGTTGTTGACAATGGATTAGGGTACCGGAAGCCACAATAACCGGTTAGATTTGTTATAAATTAAAATGGATAACCAATCCAGTGAGCTGTAGGTTATCAGCAAGATTTTTGAGAAACAGATTGAATTGGAGGTAATTTAAGATAGATACTAAAAAGCCAAAAGTCTGGACCAAGTAAGACAAGTTATTCTGGCTAAGAATTATAGTTTAGAAACTGGCGAGTCCGATATACTAATTGGATTCAAGCGTTATATTGGTCTGAAAATAACGGGAATAACCATGGCCACCAGAGTTTATTTACTACTGACACTTTGTTTATTAACCTTTTCCTCGGATGGCGTATTCGCTCAAAACCAGGAGGTGCGCGTCAGGGAATTGCCCTTGGTCTGGGTTCTCTCCACTGGCGGCACCATTGCTGGCACAAGCACGTCAGCCACCGACTTATCCAACTACAAGAGCGGCTCACTTCTCGGCGAAGAGATCGTCAGGTCCGTCCCTCAAATCAAGCAATTCGCGAACGTGAAAGTGGAGCAGGTCGTCAATGTACCCAGCCAGGATATGAACCTCAAATAAATTGGTGTTAAATGGTGCTAACTGATTCTAAATGATACACTAAAGAAGATTATATGCAGAATGCCCCTAACTACAATGTATTTGGCTAGTGAAGTTTTAATACTCTGGTCAGTGGACCTGAAGGTAGGGTCAAGCACGTGGAATTGGGTGTGTTTTTTCGATGGAGAATGATGAGATATATCAGAAAAGAATGATTAAATTGTTGATATGTCATCAATCGCCACCCTTGAATCTTGGTTCGAAAAAACACCTAAAGTTTTGGTAGCACTTTCGGGTGGTGTAGATTCCTGCTTGGTGGCATTTCTCTCCCGAAGGTTTCTTGGAAAAACTTTTGCACCGGCTGTGATTTCGGTTTCTGCTAGTTTAAAAAAGAGGGACCTATTAATAGCTCGCAAATTTTGTAATAAATATGATATCCATTTAGAAGAAATTTCTGGACAGGAAATCAACGATGAAAAATATTTAAGCAATCCCGTGAATCGTTGCTTTTATTGCAAATCGTCCCTTTACATTTCCCTAAGGAGTATGATAGACAACGGCAATTATTCCGGGTATACCATTATCAATGGCAACAATTTAAGTGATACCGGGGATTACAGGCCAGGTCTTAAAGCTGCTTCGGATTACAGTGCCAGGAGTCCGCTGATTGAATGTAAAATTAAAAAAGTAGAAATACGAAGGCTGGCCAAATCATTCAATCTTTTTGTTTGGAACAAGCCGGCAAGCCCTTGTTTGAGTAGTAGGTTTCCTTACGGTGAAAGAATTACCTTGGCTAAATTGAGGCAGGTGGAACAAGCCGAGGATTATTTGATCAGCTTGGGGTATTTAGACTCCAGGGTCAGGTACTATGGAGATATGGCAAGAATAGAGGTGGCATCCAATCAAGTTGCAAAATTGAAAACTGATATGCCAGTCCTAAGCAAGTTATTCAGGGATATTGGCTTCTCCAAATGTGAGGTAGATGAAGAAGGCCTGGTTTCAGGCAAATTGAACAGGATTATAATTTGATGAATCAACATAACTATAATATTGATCTACAGCGTAGGGAGCGACTAGGTTTTCCAGAGGTTATTTTTGGTCAAAACAAGGATATCGATACATTATATGCTATTATTAGTGATCATTTGGAAAAGAGGGAATCTGTTTTGATCACCAGGCTTCAGGCCAAAAAACATAAATCCTTGCATAAGGATTTTCCCGGTATTTTCTACGACCCTGTATCCTCTATTTGTATAGTAGGGGCCCACCAGAAGTCTAATCTGGTAGGTACTGTGGGAATTATTTCTGCGGGCACTTCGGATGAATATGTGGTCAACGAGGCTTATTATTGCCTTCAATATTTAGGCGTTGAGACAGCCAAGATCCAGGATGTAGGGGTTGCCGGAATACACAGGTTAATGGACAGGCTGGATGATATTAAATCATTTGATGTACTTATTGTGGTTGCCGGATTTGAAGGGGCGTTGCCAACAGCCATTGGAGGGCTTGCCCCTCAACCAATTATTGCGGTACCAACAAGTGTGGGAACCGGTGTAGCCCATGATGGTACAGTAGCGCTGCATTCCATGCTTAGCAGCTGTGCTAATGGGATCAGTGTGGTGAATATTGACAATGGTTACGGAGCGGCCATGGCCGCTTTTAGAATTTTGAATTCCGTAAATAACAAATAGATGGCCATCCTTAAATTGGAAACTTTTGCAGGAATAAGTGGGGATATGTTTTTAGGGGCATTAACAGCATTGGCAGATGCATATAATGACATCATTGATTTACCGAAAAAGTTGGGATTAGCAGGTGAGGTGGCCGTACAAATTCTGAGTGTCAACAAAAATGGCATAGCCTGCAAACATGTAAATATTGTAGAAAATGAAATAGCTGAGCATGCACACCGGCACCTTTCATCCATTAATAAGATAATCGATGAATCTACCCTGTCCGGCAACGTCAAGTCCATTGCAAAATCTATTTTTATGACTTTA
>JAOTYN010000454.1 GCA_029861825.1 Cyclobacteriaceae bacterium | reverse complement strand
TCCGATCTCTATTTCTATAGACCCCGAGCCGGCTTTGATCAAATAGAGCACGTAGGAGTTGATGAATTGTACCTTATTGAAAGGAGGGTGGAATACCGATACCATGGTAATGTGAAATACGGAAATTAACGCAGGAAGTTTTGAATTAACTTACCTCGTGACTCTAGTAAAGATTGGGCAATAAAGACAGGTAGCTTTATGGAATTACTCGTTTTATTGCATCATACTAAAAAAGAGCGTATTAGGTGTGAAATTTTGATCCGGGTAACATTATCGGTTACCGTTAAATATTTGTAATCATGATTCTTATAGAGTTTGTGTAATCTGTGGCGAAGGCGCTCGCAGGCAGGCGTCAGCTGTTATACCCTCCACCCTCCACCCTTTGGGTTACCTATTTAAGATTTATCATTAAGACCTGCACACTGGACCTAAAAGCTTTAGAATGCTCGCGCTTAAGACCGATTTGAAAACACCAGAATTAGAGACCCGGCTAATTGAGTTTGCCGTGATGAACTTAAAAATTGCCCGTAAGCTTCGAAGGGCATTTGACCAAAGAAGTTTGTCTCGTCGCCTAATTCGTGCCAGTGCATCAGCGGCACTGACGTATGGGGATCTCCCCTATGCCGGCTCTTCCTTGGATTTCATTGTTACCATGAATTCGGTACTGAAGGAATTGAGAGAAGCCTGCGCCTTTTTGAATATGATCCGTCGTCAGAACTATATGGAATTCGATAGAGTGGACTATGTTTATCAAGAAGGCAAGCAGTTAATCGTGCTGTTCATGCGCAATCTGGAGGAGCAGGGCCATTAGAAGTCTCATTCATGAAGATTTCTGAATTCCCGGAACATTTCCATTGTATAATCCAAAAGTTCCTGCCCACCGTAAGAACCATGACCGGGTATCACATATTCCGCTTCAAAACGCTGTTTAACTTTCTGGACCGTATGGGACCACTTCGTGAGATCAGCGGCACCAAGATAGCCTTTGCCTGATCCCATGGCTTTGATCATACAGCCGCCAAAAAGTACCTTTTCCTGGGGTAAATAAACTACCAGATTATCTGTGCTGTGTGCAGGGCCCAGGTAGGCGGCAATCACCGGTGCTGTACCCAAATCAATGACCAGCGAATCGCTAAAGGTGTATTGAGGTGCAGGCAAACTATCGGCACTGGCCAGCTGTGGAGTGAGGGCATGACCGTAAGATTGAATGTTCTGTTCATGAAAGGTGGTCAAGCCACCCAGGCAATCCCAGTGATAATGATTAACGATAACGGCTTTGACTTGAATGTTCCTCTCGACCAACCATGATAACAGTTTATTGCTGGAAGCCTCATCAGGAGGAGTGTCAGCGATAATAGCTTGGTTTTGCCGGATATAAACCATTCCATTACAGGTAAAAGTACCATAGGGTTCCTGGGTAACCGTGGTGCGGTGCATCCAAACATTAGGTTTTACGGGGATCAGCTGCAACTGATCGGAGATTTGAATTGCTTGCTGGCATCTCAATGACATGCAAGCCAGTACACCGGCCAAGGTTAAAACAGATCTTTTCATGAATACTTCTGAATTAGAGTCATAGTTTTCTCTGCCTTTCGCACCACGGACTTTCGAGGGTCTTGTTTTAATCTAAATAAATGGGGGGGCATCCAATTTCTTAGTTGCAGGTCTTCTTTGGCCCACTGACCCAATGTGTCCATGGTGGTATTAAGCACAATCCAATCCTGATGGTGGGCCAGGTTGTGCTTTAAATGTTCCTTGGCAGCATGCCATTGTGATTCCGACATTTCAGGGGCAAGCTCATTGAAAAGTATGGCCAGGGTCCATTGAGTAGAGGCTTGATCGATTTGGGAAATCACCGTAAGCAATTTGTCCAAGTACGGTACTAGCCATTTAGGATGTTCTTTGCAGATCCTTTTCATGGCGCTGGAGGTACGCAATCGCACCACCTCATCATGGCTAAAGTAACATTGATATAAATCTTCCAGTTTATGGCGGTCGGCCAATACTTGATCGACGACCTCCAGGGTGTTACCCAGACTATTAGGATGGCCACCGGTAAGTAATTGTGCAAAATTGCTCATAGTATATTAAGTCACTAGAAACCCACTTTTTTGACGGTCACCACTATATCGGTGTTACGTCCTTTATCATCGGAGCAGGAGATCTTCACTTTACCTTGGCTGGGTTCAAAAAACACCTGTTCATTGTAGGCCGCCTTTTTATAAAATTGGTTATCAATATACCAATAGATATCCTTAACGTCATTCTGGACATGAGCGCTTAGCAACATCTGCATGCTGTCACTTTCATTTACAAAATATTCCGTACCATGGAGTGGGGAAGTTATTTCCGGCGCCCCCGCCACCCATACCCGTTCGCAGTCAGGATTATGAGCCGGTATTTCACCATAAGGAATATTATGACTTTGTAGATAGGTTAGCATAGGGCCGCTGTGGTTAGGATACCATTCTTGTTTGTAGCCTCCCTCTGGCAGGCAGCTGGTGCAGTATGAGAAACCGCCCTGGGCATCAACCCAGGCCGGTCTCAGGTGTTGGCATTTTTTTACAGCAGAGACATTTTTCAAGAAATAATCCATAATCTGATTATCGCAAAAATGGTTGGGATTGTCCCCACTCTCTGAGCACACATATCGAAATCCTACCGATTCCGGGATATTGTACCAGTCTTTGGGCGTTTGATAGTCTACAGCGTTGAAAATTTGGAAAAACAAGGGCGCGGCAATATCTGCGCCGGTCAGGTCGGGTACGCCCTCACCGGAAAAATTTCCTACCCAGACAGCAACTGTAAATTTCTGATTATACCCCACACTCCAGGCATCGCGTCGTCCGTATGAGGTGCCTGTTTTCCAGGCCACTTTAGGGAGGTTCTGCGCATTGTGCCATTGTAACGGAAGATCAGGCCGCGTAACTTGAGTAAGGATCTCTGTTAACAAGTAACTGGCACCGGGAGTTATTATTTCAAGAGAATCTTCCATGTCCTGTTCCGCAAAGAATTTATGAGATCGGTATGTGCCTCCATTGGCAAAAGCGCTATAGAGGCCGGCCAACTCCTCTAAACGGACCCCACAGCCACCTAATATCGTGGAAAGCCCCAGCTTATTGGCATCACGAGAAATCTGTTGGAACCCGCTATTTCGTAATGAAGTTACTAACGATGAGACACCGATTTCATTGAGCAATTTTACGGCAGGTATGTTCAGAGAATTTGACAAGGCGTATTCCACACTTACATTGCCATGAAATCGTTCATCGTAATTCTCAGGCTCATAACCACTAAAATAAACTGGTACATCACCAATCATAGATTTGGGGGTGACTTTGCCTTTATCAAAAGCTAGTGCATATAGCAAAGGTTTCAAGGTACTGCCCGGACTGCGGATCCCCCGTACACCATCTACCTGACCCCCGTCCAAGGCATTGTGGAAATCAGCAGATCCTACATAGGCCAATACTTGATTATCCTGATTATC
>JAOTYN010000453.1 GCA_029861825.1 Cyclobacteriaceae bacterium | reverse complement strand
CTATGTTCGCCACTCAAGTAGGTGTTAATACCTACAATGATCAATTGGGCTCCTTTAAGGAAGAGGATTTTCAAAGACGGGGTGCGGTTTATGACTCCTTATTGCAGGTACTAGATGGATGGAATTCCCAGGATCTGTCCCCGGAAGATCGCCTGGAGTACGAACTGATACGATACCATCTGTCCGATCTCTCTGCTGAGGTCAATTTCAAGCGTTACCAGATACCGTTGCTAGCCGATGCGGGATTTCATATTTCATTTGCCTTCTTGCCCAGTAGTACACCGTTTAAAACAAAACAGGACTACTACAACTACCTGCGGCGATTGAATCAGTTTCCGGAGTATGTACAGCAGCATATTGAGCTGATGAGAGCTGGCCTGGCCGAAGGCATGACCCAACCACAAGTCATTTTTGAGGGTTACGAGGTCACTTATCGCGCACATATAGTAGAGGACGTTACAAAAAGTCAATTTTTTAAGCCATTCCTGGAGCTTCAATTGGGCTTATCCCCATCCGATTCCCTTGATTTACTGACTCAAGCAACCTCCGCGGTGAAGCATGTCATCCAAGGATACAGCAACTTTTCCGCTTTCATGAAAGAAGAATACGTTCCTCGAACACGAATCAGCCTGGGGGCCTCCGAGCTGCCTGAGGGTCAGGCTTATTATCAGCAGCGTATACAGCATTTCACCACTTTGAGCCTTAATGCTCAGGAGATCCACGATATAGGACTGCAGGAGGTGGCACGCATCAAAGGGGAAATGCAAGAGATTATTGATGAGGTAGGCTTCGAGGGAGACTTACAGGCTTTTATCAATTATTTGCGATCAGATCCTAAATTTTATGCCCGGGAAGCTCAGGAATTACTGCACTATGCTGCTTATCTATCAAAAAAAGCCGATGCCGCTTTACCAAAGCTCTTTGGAAAGCTGCCCCGGCAGCCTTATGGTGTGGCCCCGGTTCCGGAACATCTGGCCCCCAAATATACCGGTGGGCGCTATATTTCGGCCGACATACACAGCACCCTGCCGGGATACTATTGGGTCAATACTTATAACTTAAGCAGTCGGCCTTTATATGTATTACCTGCTCTTACGCTGCATGAGGCAGTACCAGGACATCACCTTCAATCTGCCTTAACTCAGGAATTGGAGGGTTTTTCGGCATTTCGAAAGAACCTGTATATATCGGCGTTCGGGGAAGGATGGGGACTCTATTGCGAATTTTTAGGCCAGGAAATGGACATTTACGAAGATCCCTACGCTAATTTTGGTCGACTTACCTACGAAATGTGGCGGGCTTGCCGCTTGGTAGTAGATACCGGAATCCATGCATTTGGGTGGACCAGGGACCAAGTACGAGATTACATGTTGCAGCATACTGCTCTATCCTACCACGAAATCACTACTGAAACCGATCGCTATATAAGTTGGCCCGGGCAGGCACTCGCCTATAAAATGGGTGAACTAAAAATAAAAGAGTTAAGGAAATTGTGCGAGCAGCAGATGGGTGAGGATTTCGATATTCGCGTATTTCACGATCTAATTTTATCACAAGGCACGGTTACCCTGCCAATTCTTGAAAATATGGTAAATGAATACCTTAAAGAAAAGACAACTAATTGACAAACAATGACATAACACCTCTCTGATCTGACCCATCGCAAACCGGAAGTACCTTACAGATGTAAGAAAATGGGAGGTTCAACACTTTTTGGCAGCACAATAACACGTATTTTTACTCATCCCAATAACTGACCTCGGCTCGTTCAGAGCCTCAAGCCAAGCATGAAACCTTTCTCTTTGCACATAGACCGCAATGACCAACGTGTATTGGTATTGGCATTGATCTATTTTGCAGCTGTATATGGCGGCAGTTTACTGGCTTTCCGGGATATACAGGCTACGGCCATTCTGCCAGCAACGGGTATTGGTCTGGCTATGATGTTCATGTACGGCAAGCGCATCTGGCCGGCGATCATAACGGGATCTTTTGTAGGACATGCATGGTCATTTTATGCTTTTAACGGAGACCTCACCTGGTCGGGAGTCCTGGGAAGTATGCTATTAGCGGTGGGTTCCGTTATGGAAGTGATGCTAGGTTATGGTCTATTGAGAGAATTTTTCAATGAGAAAGACCTTTTTTATAGAGCCGGTGATACTTTTAAATTCATAGGAATTGCCCTGGTAACGGGATTGGCCGGAGCCACCATGGGAACACTATTTCTGGGGGTTACCGATCAGTTACAGGCTCATGTATTGTTAAGTTGGCTGCTGTGGGTACTGGCAGATATGGTGGGTATATTACTATTTACCCCTTTCATCCTATCCTGGTCCAGACGTTTCATTTTCCAGTGGAACCGGCCCATAGCCATGGAGGTTACGGTATTTGCTCTTTGCTTGATTTCGGTATTGGTGCTTTCCTCGGTTCCGTACTTTAGCCCCATTATCGGAAAGTCGTTTCCTTATCTGGTGATTCCTTTTTTCTTATGGCTGGCCTTCCGTTTCAACCTGCAACTATCGATTTCGGGAATATTACTGGTTTCATTGTTGTCGGTGGTGTTTACCTTGGAGGGTAGAGGCCCCTTTGTCATGGAATCCGATCATCACAGTCTGTTAATGTTGCAAATTTTTATTGGAGTTTTTTGTATTAGCACCATTGTATTGACCGCTACAGTTCAGGAAAGGAAAGAGGCCCAGAAATCGGTGGAATTGTTCAACGAAAGATTAGAAGCTACAGTTGCGGAACGCACCAAGGAACTTCATGAAGAAATACGCATCCGCAAGACAGCTGAACAAAACACTAAGGTTACCAACAAACAGCTTCGCAAGACCAATCAGGAATTGGACAGCTTTGTTTATAGTGTTTCTCATGATTTGCGGGCTCCTATTAGCTCGGTTTTAGGGTTGTTGAATTTGGCCAAGAGTGAAAAAGATCAAAAAATGCTTCAGAAGTATCTGGATATGATGTCGAAAAGTGTAACCCAGCAGGATCTTTTCATCAAAGACATTTTGAATCTTTCCCGAAATTCCAGGCTTGATCTTAACCGCAATGAGATCTTATTCGAAGAAATGATCACGGATATTTTTGATCAATTGCGATACATAGACCATCAAGAGGTAAGTAAAGTAGTCAATGTGGTACAAAAAAAGCCCTTTTATTCTGACGACAGCCGTTTAAAAGTGGTTTTTAATAACCTTATCTCCAATGCCATCCGCTATCACAATGGCAAAAAACCCAAAGTAAAGGTCGATGTCACGATCAAGCCTAAATATGCTTATATCTCCATAGAGGACAACGGCATCGGTATTTCCAATGAGCACCTCAACAATGTTTTTAAGATGTTTTACAGAGCTACCGATACCAATCACGGCTCAGGCCTGGGTCTTTATATTGTGAAGGAAACAGTGGAAAAATTAAAGGGGACTGTCAAGATCCTTTCTAAGGTGAACAAAGGGACCACGGTAATGTTACAGATCCCCAGTCTCTAAA
>JAOTYN010000452.1 GCA_029861825.1 Cyclobacteriaceae bacterium | reverse complement strand
TATGATCCACACCCAGCAGGGTGTAATCCCCGGCGACTTGCCAGGCGGATCGTTTGCCCTCGATATCCACCCAGGGACGACTGGGCCGGGCGATGGCCGTGGTCTCTGCGCCATCGAGCCAGGTGAAGCGTGCAAATACATCGGTAATTGTGGCTTCCAGGCCGATAAAGCGAATCTCGGCGCCGGAGATATCCCCGTTCGGTACACTCACAACGCGGCGATGCAAAGCTGAGTCCGGCAATTGTTTCACGGTCGGTTCACCCACCGTTTTCCACTGCTCGGGTAATTGCAGCTTCGCGGGGTGGGGTTTCCGATAATAAATCGGCGCCCGCCAGATCACTTCGTAGCGATCTTGCGTCAGTTGCCTTACTTCCAGCGAGCCTGGTTGCAATTCATGGGCAAAGGCCTGACTGAATATGCCAGTCATCAACATGAACGAAAAACAAATGGATAAACAGGTGCGACGCATTTTCATTGCGTTTAATCCACTTGTGCCGCTGAAAGCAAATTACTTTCAAGGACTTGCGCACGGGAGACCGGTTCTACGGTGACCTCATAGTTATCGCGTAACTTTTTATAGACGAAGTCTTTTTGCTGCTGTTTCAGTACGACCAGGTACTCGCGTTTCACCAGGTCACGAATTTCCGCCAGTTCGGGCAGTCGTGCTTCGATGCGCTCACTGACTTTCAGCAGATGCGCACCATAGGCAGAGTAAATTGGCCCGGTCCAATCACCCGGCGACAGTTTGTTAACCTCAATGGCAAAGCCTTCCCCAAGGGAACGTTTGATGTCACTTTGAGTCACCAGCTTATATTCATAAGGAGACAAAGTTGAATCACCTACTGAATCCGCTGCGACTCCATTATTGAGACGGGTCAGTAATTCTTTTGCATCGGCTTCTATGTCCATGCGTTTTTTAGGATCGAGATATACTTGCTGAAACGAAAGCTGCGTTTCGGCGCGAAATTTTTCCGGATGCTTCTGCAAGAAAGCCACTAAATCCGCATCGGCAACCGTCTCACTTGATAAGTCTTCGAGGATGAATTCCAGTTTCATGCGCATACGACGACGCACCATCGGGTCATCCTGGTCCAGGCCCATCGCCATCGCCTCGCGATAAAACACTTCTTCGCGCACGTAATTGTCGACCAGGCCCGCCAGTTCGTCTTTGCTGGGTGGACGCAACCAGGTTCGATTGAAGTTAGCCACCAGCTGTTCCTGTTGACCCTGGGTCACCACGATACGGTTTGGCGCTTCACTGGCTACATCACGCGTCAAGCCATAAAACACAAATATCGCAGCACCGATTAACAGGAAATGCACCAGCGGTTCATGCACCAGTTTATTGAAATTCAACTTCATGCTCCAAAACTCTCACGAGCCACAAGCAGGGACATTGGCGGAATACTTTGGTGCGGCAAAGCTGATCGTTGCAATACAACTAAAAAACATTGCAATGACAAAACTTTCATCATTGATTTCATTTAAGTTAACTTTTACCTGGTATGACAGGAAGCTGAAGATATGAATCATATTGTTCTCCGATATGAACAATATGTTCTCCACCTTTGTTTAATGATTTATCTTTAAAATATGGAGGACTTTGAAAAATCTCATAAGAAGCAAGACTTAGTTCTAAAGATTCACCTTTTTTGAAAAATACAGCCGTAAGCGGAAAAGGAATTTCCAAACAGACGATTTCTTTTGGTTTGAGTTTTTGATATTGCTTAAAGGAATGATATGGAATGATATCGGTAGATTTCTCTTTGTCTAATTCTCGTAAAGACGCTCGCAGATAGCCTCTTGTCAAAACATCTTCATCAGCCCCAACAGAACCATAAAATGCGACTCTCTTACCATTCTCATCAATTTTATTTAGGACAGTAAAAAGATTAAAATCATCTAAATTATTCCCGCCAGATCTTAATTCCATCCAAACTTTTAATTTAGCGTGCCCCGTGATTTCGGTATCTTTATGAAATTTCATATTGAAATTTCGAATCCCTTTTTTTCCATTATAAGCAAGCTCACTTTGATAATTCTCTTTTTCTAAAGCAAGTTTATTATCTGTGGTTAGATAGTATTTTTCATATTTCGTGCGAGCAATTGGCCATTCGTTTTCACCACGTATTTCGTGTATTTCATCTTTACTTGATCTTACTTCCAATCTAACTCTTGGCGTATCCATCCATCCGTTATCTGTCTTCCCTTTTAGATAGTAATCCATAAATTTAAGCGTGAGGTTTTGAACTTCTTCACTGTAATATACAGTCCATTTGCCACCTCTGTGTGTGTACATCCATTTGTCCTTGCTTTTTACATCCATAAACGAACGATGCCCTCCATTAGAATGAAGACCAACATCTGAAAAAGACACACAGGTTAGAATAGGTATTTCAATGTTTTCAACAGGGGCGCGTTTTTCCTCCCAAAACTCATCGAAAAATGGACGTGTGCTCAGCCATTCGGTAGGAATTCCTCCTTCTTTATCTATAAATGATTTTGGGTCACCAGTCATTGCGGGCTTAACTTCGGTTGACCACCAGAACGAAGGAAAACCATCTTGTGGAATACCACCAGCATTCATTATGTCTCGATACATATCTGTAATGCCTTCCCAGGGTGAAATACATTTCAATGCATTGGGTGCTTTATTACCATAATCTCTACAGGCAGCTACATGATATTGCGTAATTGCCAAAAAACTAACGCCATTACAACCAACATTACCATCGCACCAATCTTGCCTAGCAACCCATTCGATAGCATCGTAATAAGCTCTTGATTGATTTTTGCCAAAAGCGGTTGCTGTTCCTGTACTTCCGCCAAAACCGGGCAGATTCATATTGACAACAATATATTCATTGGCCACCCAAAAGTTTGGGTCTGGAGATTCCCAACTGGTTAAGGTTGAAAACTTAGGTCTCTTATCTTGATCTATAATTCTGTATTGTTGTGGTGCACCTTTGAACGGGGTTTTACCTAATGCAGGCAGTAAATTATTATCGTAAGGGTGAGCGCACATAATGACTGGTAGCGCCTTATTCTCTGCAATTGCTTTTTTCGATTTAAAAACATTTACAAGAATTTTAGAACCATCTGAAACGGGTATGCTTACATCATATTCTGGTTGGATGTCTTCAATCGCGTGAACTAAATCAGCTTTCGGCTTGAATAGTCTTCCGCTTAATAATGCCTTTTTTACTAAGGGGGAAAATGCCTTAAAGGTTTTATTCATTGTGCTATATATTTATGGTTACAAGCAGTGATATCCCCAAACATCAGAGCAGCTGCTATCAATCCTGTTAATGCCTTTTCATTCCGTTAACCTTTTAAATTCTTTATTTAATTTTTTCGTCAGGTTTACTAGAAATAATTGAACTAAGGTGTATACCAAACAGGTGTCGTATAGGCGCGTTCCTGGTGGATCGGGTTGGCGCCTTCAGGCAGTTTGGAACCAAACACCTTGGCATCGTAAGCGAGCCAGGTTGGCGTCGGA
>JAOTYN010000451.1 GCA_029861825.1 Cyclobacteriaceae bacterium | reverse complement strand
AACTTCTAGAGAAGCTGCTTCCCGGTCTCCTCTAAGTTTTTCCGTCCACCGTTTTCCGTCCACCGTTTTCCGTCCACCGTTTTCCGTCCACCGTTTTCCGTCCACCGTTTTCCGTCCACCGTTTTCCGTCCACCGCTTTCCGTCCACCGCTTTCCGTCCACCGTTTTCCGTCCACCGTTTTCCGTCCCCCGTCTACCGTCCACCGTCTACCGTCATCCGTCCACCGTCCACCTCAACCCTCCCTTTCATAACCACATGCAGACTGCAAAAATAGTCCTCGTTTTGGTCAAAAGTCTCACTCCAGGTTTGTTGAGGTTTCAGGACCCCGGAAGACCATGATGTACCGGATTCCTCAGTTATATCATGATCTACCAGGTCCCTGTTTACAAAAACCACTAGTGTCCCTCTAGGGACTTTCAAAATAGCCGGTTTGAAGGCCATTTGTAGGATCTCCACGGTATCGGTGTTTAGAGTAGGACGTAATTCTAATTCGCGGTATTCGTCACTATTACCCTTACAGCCGCCCAACATGGTCCAAAAACCTAAAACCAAGACAATAACTCGCACCATGGAATCACCCTATAGTTTTTGCTGTACCATCTCCGCATGCTTAAGATGTGCCTCCAGTGCTGGCAAAATGGCCTCCAAAAGCCCTTTCAATTCGCCGTTGGAGGCTTGCGGAATAAGCAGGTCCTGCACCGCAGAGATAACCGCTTTATGGTAAGCCACCTCATTGTCAATGTATGCTTTATCAAAGGCTTTTCCGTTTTTTGTCATTAACATGGCCTTAGTCTCCTCCGCTCCGTCGAGAAGCGATTGGCTTACGGCATTTTCCTGGGGAGTTACCCCTAATTTCGTGACCAGGGCGGTAGCCTGTTCGATCACTCCGTGGTGGTCTCGCGACATGGTCTCTGCGAAATTCAAAATTTCTTTATTCTTAGATTTTTTCTGAGCCAGTGCGGCGTAATTGATATCGATCTGATTAGCTACTACTCCTACGTGAGCGATTTCCGAATCCGTTAATTTAGGTGGCTCTTGACTGGGATGCTCGTCGTGGGGATGTTCCTGGCCAAAGACAGGTATCAATAAAGAACCGCCTAAAAGAAAGGTGAGACAAAAGGTAATATTCAATAAGTTGAAATAGTCTTTCCTTAAATAATCTTTCATGGTATCCAAAGTTTCGTTACATCTATTGGATAGTCGTACCTCGCCTTGGTTACAAAATATTTTATGTAAAGGTTTGGAAGTTGTTTCGTGATATACCTTTCAAAATTTTTTTAGTATACCGTAAAGAGCATTAAAAGGCTTTTTCCTAAATTCCCTTCATCCAATTAGAAACCATGAAGTCAGCAACAATATCTATTTTTCTGTTATTCGGTTTACCCGTCTGGGGTCAATCCAGCCAATGGGAGGCCCTAAGTACTAAGGACAAAGAAGTGGTCCAGGTAGTCATTGACATATTTGAAGGCATGCGCCTTGGTGATAGCGCCATGGTGAAGGCTAACTTCTACTCCCAGGCTTCAGCCAATACTGCTTTCATCAATAAGACCGGTGCGCCGGAATTTAAGGTTGATGATATCAACAATTGGTTTAATGCCATCGGCAAACCTCACGAGCAGGTGTGGGACGAACGTATATGGGACTATGAAGTGCGTAGGGATTTGAATTTGGCTACCGTTTGGGTGCGCTATGCTTTTTATTTAGATAAAACCTTTCACCATTGCGGGGTAGATGCGCTACAGTTGGCCCATGATGGGGAGCAATGGCGTATTTTTCATATTGCGGACACCCGTCAGGTGGAAGGTTGTGATATACCTGACCATATTGCCGCCGGAGCCACCTATTAACTTATGCGTTTGCTATTATCCTTATTGTTAATAATAAATCTGCAGCTGATAGCTCAAGAGAATCGCTGGTTAATGCAGAATATACGGGTAGTGGACGTGGATAAAGGACAGTTGTTGCCCCAGCCGCAGGATGTTCTGATCGTTGGTGACCGGATCCATTCTATTGCCAACTCAACAAGTAACGCCTCTCCCACGGATGTTAAGATAATAGATGGTAAAGATAAATTTCTTATTCCGGGTCTTTGGGATATGCATGCTCACCCCGACGATCCGGAGGTCTGGCGCATGTCGCCGCCTGCTGAGGATCGCGATTTATTGATGCCCCAATTTGTTCTCAATGGGGTTACCGGTATCCGTGATATGGCCGGAAGCATGACGGTGATTCAGCAATGGCGAAAACTTGGACGTGAGGAGGAGTTACTGGTACCACGGATCGTGGCTTGCGGACCTTTACTTGACGGCCCTAATCCCATGTGGGATGGCTCAGTAGGAATTGACGACAGCACACAGGTACCGGTAGTAGTGGATTCTCTCATTGCTCAGGGATCCGACTTCCTCAAAGTATACTCTTTGTTACCCAGGTCGTTGTATTTTACTCTGAGCGACTATGCCGCGCAACAAGATATTCCTATGGTGGGGCATGTGCCTTTCGAAGTATTGCCATCGGAAGCGGCGGCTACTGGCATGAAAAGCCAGGAGCACTTATTGGAGATCTTGCTGGAATGCTCCTCCCGCCGCCATGATATAATGAACAAGAATATCGATTACGGCAATCTCAGCAACCCTTTTGATAAGTACATCTACCGCCAAAATTTGATGATGGACACTTTTGACCAGGAACGCTGGCAGCAATTGATAGCGGTATATCAGAAACATGGTACCTGGCATACCCCCACTTTGAGCATGTGGTATAAGAATGCCTGGTATGAAATAGAAAGGTCGCATGATGAAGAATTGTGGCCATTCTTACCGGATTATCTGCAAAAGTACTGGACACCGGAACACAATGATCACCTCAAGTACCGGGATAATGAGAATTTTCTGAAACTCAAAAAGCGTTTGTATGGATTCTATGAAAGGCTAACCCTGGATCTGTATCAAAACGGGATTAAAATTTTAGCGGGAACCGATGTGGGAGCCAATCCTCTTTGCTGGCCAGGTATAGGAGTCCACAATGAACTGGAAGCATTAGTCAAGGCAGGACTGACTCCGGCTGAGGCTTTACAAACGGCCACTTGCAATCCCGCTGACTTTTTGGAATTAACGGATCACGGAAGAGTAAAGGAAAATCACCAGGCCGATCTGGTGATATTGGATTCAAATCCCCTTCGTGATATTCAGGCGGTGCGTAGTATATGGGGTGTAGTTAAGAATGGACATTTGTATGACCCTGCAGAACGCCATAAAAGATTAACGGAGATCAAAAAGTTGCTCAGGGAATGAGCAACTACCGGCAGTTCATGCCTATGATTGAATAATTGCTGCACGTTTTTGACCAGCATTCCTGTAATCTATAATAGTACAATGTGGGGGGATCCCCCCACATCCCTCCCCTTCACCAAAGTTTGGGTTCAGACTTCGGCGATACAATGAAGACTTTAAAAATCGATTTCTTGCTAAGATAGGGGATGACAGTATCTGAATTTGAGACTTG
>JAOTYN010000450.1 GCA_029861825.1 Cyclobacteriaceae bacterium | reverse complement strand
GTAAAACCCGCCGACAAGCCCTATACGGTTTTCACTCCTTATATGCGGAAATGGAAGGAGAAATTCCATGAATCCGGGGGTCTTGGGGAGCTTTTGAATAAAGAAGAACCAACGGCTAACTGGCACCCTGACAAAGGCTTTTTGCCCAGTCTTGAGCAGATCGGTTTTACTGATAATGGCACCATTGAGTTTCCTGAAATTCAAATTGATCCCGAGCAGTTACAACAATATCATAAAACCCGAGACTTTCCCGGACTAGAGGGCACCACCAAGCTGGGGGTACACTTAAGATTTGGCACTGTTAGCATCAGGAAATTGGTAGATTACGCCCTGGCGAACAATGAAACCTTTCTCAATGAATTGATATGGCGGGAGTTTTACATGATGATCTTATGGCATTTTCCCCAGGTGGTTACCGAATCGTTTCGACCGGCCTACGACCGTATCCCCTGGCGAAATGAGACTGCAGATTTTGATCTCTGGTGTCAGGGAAACACCGGATTCCCTATGGTAGATGCCGGCATGCGCGAACTTAATGCCACAGGATATATGCACAACCGGGTCAGGATGGTAGTGGCCTCTTTTCTCACCAAACATCTTTTGATAGATTGGCGGTGGGGGGAAGCTTACTTTGCAGAAAAGTTACTGGATTTCGAACTGGCCTCAAACAACGGGGGGTGGCAGTGGGCGGCAGGGTGTGGCTGCGATGCAGCTCCATACTTCCGGGTTTTTAATCCCTCTTTACAGGCCAAGAAGTTCGACCCTGATTCTGAGTATATCAACAAATGGGTTCCTGAGTGGAATTCAGAAGACTATCAACAGCCCATGGTGAACCACAGTTTTGCCCGCAAGCGGGCTATCGAAACCTACAAAGGCGCCCTGACCGAATTTTAATCCCGTGATATGAAGTTATATTCCTTTAAGACTCAACAAATAATCCCCATCCCCATCGAGGAGGCTTGGGATTTCTTTTCCTCGCCTCATAATCTGTCCAGGATTACCCCGGAACATATGAATTTTAGGATCCTCTCGGAGATACCGCCAAAGGTTTACCCCGGCATGATCATAACCTATAAAGTGACCCCGGTGGCACCCTTTACTACGGGCTGGGTCACGGAAATTACCCAGGTAAATACCCCGCAATTTTTTATTGATGAACAGCGATTCGGACCTTATGCCTTTTGGCATCACCAGCATCATTTTAAGGAAGTACCGCAAGGTACCGAAGTAATGGATCTGGTACATTATGGTATTCCCGGGGGATTCATAGGCAGATTTGCCCATTGGTTGTTCGTAAAACGCCAGCTAAATGCTATCTTTGAGTACCGGGAGGCCGCGTTGATCAACCTATTCGGCACTCCGGATCTCAAAACAGAAATAGCACAGGCATGACTATACTATTGTACGCAGGAATTGTTATCGCCACTTTCTTTTTCATGGAGTTTATGGCATGGTTTACTCATAAATACGTAATGCACGGCTTCCTTTGGGTGCTACATGAAGATCATCATGTAAAGGATGAGGGGTTCTTTGAAAAGAACGACGCCTTTTTCCTGATCTTCGCAGTGCCTAGCTTTACGCTGTTTTTACTGGGTGCTGCCAGTGGATATGATTTCAAATTTTGGATCGGAATGGGCATTTTATTGTATGGAATTGCCTACTTCTTAGTGCATGACGTATTCATCCATCAACGGTTTAAGGCATTGAGATATTCCAACAATACGTACTTCAGGGCCTTGAGAAAAGCGCATAAGGTACATCACAAGCATTTGGAAGCACCCGATGGAGAATGCTTTGGCATGCTGGTAGTCCCTTACAAGTACTATAAGGAAGCCCTCCAGAGCCGCAAGACCCCCAAGGCCAAATAATTTCGTGGATTTCCCATCCCGCTTTCTTTATCTGTTTCTGGATTTAGCTAGCATAGCCATACCCCTGGCATGGAGCTTTGAAAAGAAGGTCAGGTTCTTTAGGGATTGGAAATATCTTTTCCCCGCCATAGCCCTTACTGGACTTTTCTTCATTATCTGGGACGTTGTCTTTACTGATTGGGGTGTCTGGGGATTTAACCCCACCTACCTCAGCGGATACTATCTGCTGAATCTTCCTGTGGAAGAATGGCTGTTTTTTATTTGTATCCCCTACGCCTGTGTATTTACCTATCGATCGTTATCCTATTTTATTAAGAAAGACCTTTTACAAGCCGCCAGCCCGATCATTACCAAGGTCCTGATATTCCTGTTATTGCTTATAGGCCTTATCCACTTTCAAAACGCTTACACCTTTACCACTTTCATCAGCCTGGCGCTCTTTTTATTGTGGCATTTGCTGGTAGTGAAAAGTCCTTATTTGGGAAGGTTCTATCTGGCCTACCTGGTAATACTAATACCCTTTTTTACGGTCAATGGTATTTTAACGGGATCCTTTATTCCAAATGAGGTAGTATGGTATGATGATCAGGAAAATCTCGGTATTCGCATGTTTACCATTCCCGTGGAAGATACCTTTTACGGCATGCTATTAATACTAATGAATGTGACCATTTATGAGTATCTAAAGCATAAGGGCTACCGTAAATAACTTTCAGCGGCAGACTCCGAACAAACTGGATATTTTTTTTAATTTTGCCCACCTATTAACGGATGCCCACTATGTCAGTTACATCTAAATATCTTCCTCAAGACATTGAATCCAAGTGGTATCAGTATTGGATGGATCACCGCTTTTTTGCCTCTAGCCCTAATCCGGAAAAGCCTTCTTATGCCATTGTAATACCGCCACCTAATGTAACCGGGGTGCTGCACATGGGGCATATGTTGAATAATACCATCCAGGATGTGCTTATTCGAAAAGCACGAATGGAAGGTAAAGAAGCATGTTGGGTACCCGGCACGGATCACGCCAGTATTGCCACAGAAGCCAAAGTGGTGGCCATGTTAAAGGAGCAGGGTATCGACAAGGGCGACATCAGCAGAGAAGACTTTGTAGAGCATGCCTGGGAGTGGACCCGTAAGTATGGAGGTATCATCCTGGAACAACTTAAGAAATTAGGCGCTTCCTGCGACTGGGACCGCACACACTTTACCATGGATCCGGACTACTACCGTGATGTAATCAAAGTCTTTGTGGATCTACACCGAAAAGGCCTCATTTATCGAGGCGTACGCATGGTAAACTGGGATCCTGAAGGTCAAACCGCTCTGTCCGATGAGGAAGTAAATTACAAAGAGGTAGAATCCAAACTATACTATGTTAGCTATCAGGTTGAGGGGTCTTCTGATAAGGTGACCATTGCCACTACCCGGCCGGAAACCATTCTGGGAGATACCGCTGTGTGTATCAATCCAAATGATACCCGGTACCAGCATCTGAAAGGGAAGCGCGCCGTTGTACCATTAGTGGAACGATCGATACCTATTATTGAGGACGACTATGTAACTATGGAATTCGGCACAGGATGTCTAAAGGTGACACCCGCTCATGATCTCAACGACTATGAACTAGGTATCAAGC
>JAOTYN010000064.1 GCA_029861825.1 Cyclobacteriaceae bacterium | reverse complement strand
CCTCCCTCCGTAATCATTTTCTGGAGATGTATTCTAGCCTTTGCTTTGCTGTTCTTTTTTATAAAGCTGAGGGTTCGGGAAGGAATACGAAGCAATCACAGAGGGTTTTTTATTGGTAGCGGCATATTGTTGGCCGTACACTGGACCACCTATTTTCACTCTATTAAACTAGGAGGGGTTGCGGTTGGTATGTTGTCTTTATTTACCTATCCCATTATTACCTCTCTCCTGGAGCCTTTGCTGTTTAAGATCAGGTACAGCTGGTTCGATATTGCATCGTCGCTGTTGATATTGTGGGGTTTGTCCCTCATGGTACCGGAGTTCTCTTTGGAAAATGAAGTGGTCCAAGGGATCTTGTGGGGAATATTTTCCGCCCTTATTTATTCTCTGAGAAATCTGTGGAATAAGAAATACATAAAGGTATACAGCGGATCCACCATAATGTGCTATCAACTACTGATCTCCGCTATAGTGCTTTCTCCGGCATTATGGATTTTTCCGGTACAAATCAGCACCACCTCATGGATTTATTTGATCATATTAACGGTTGTTACCACTGCCATTGCCCATACTTTATTTGTACAAGGACTCAAACACTTCAGCACTAGTAGTGTCAGTATTATGAGCAGCCTGATACCTCTTTACGGAGTGGCATGGGCGCTATTGTTTACGGATGAAGTTTTGAACAAAGGCATTGTCCTGGGTGGAGCCATCATTATTATGGCTATCGTAGCTCAAAATGTAAAGTACTTCAGAAGGTGAACAGATCAATGACCTTCTTCGACCATCCCCAAGAAATCCCTGTAGTGTTGCTGGAGGAATTCCCTGGTAATCGCAGGTTATTCCTGAAACGGGAAGACCTCATCCATCCCCAGGTGAGTGGAAATAAATGGCGTAAGCTTAAATACAACTTCAAATATGCACTGGACCAGGGGTACCAAGGGGTAATCACTTTTGGAGGGGCCTTCAGCAATCATATACATGCCACTGCTGCCGCCGGATACTATTGTGGGGTGCCTACCGTAGGGCTTATCAGGGGTGAGCTGCCCCCATCTCTTAACCCCACTTTGAGGGATGCCCGGAACTGGGGCATGAAACTTCAGACCCTTAGCCGGGAGCAATACCGGCAGAAGCAGGACATTGATTTTCTGGAAGAACTCCACCGGCAATATCCGGGCTATTGGGTCATACCGGAAGGAGGCACTAATCTTTGGGCGCTGCAAGGGTGCCGCGAGATGGTGGGTGACCTTGATTTTCACTATTGGTGTATTAGTTGTGGTACCGGAGGTACATTGGCCGGATTAGCAGGAGCTCTATCCGCAGAGACACATTTGCTGGGGTTTCCGGCCTTAAAGAGAGGGGGCTTCCTGGAGGGAGAAATAATAAAACTGATAGATCAAACCCTCTACCCGGCATGCTGCTGGCAGCTGATGCTGGACTACCATTTCGGAGGATACGCTAAAATCAGTGAGGAACTGCTAGATTTTATTAGGGATTTCAAGAAACGATACCGTATTCAGCTGGACCCTGTGTATACCGGAAAAATGTTATGGGGGGTATTTGATCTACTAAACAAGTCGTTCTTCCCGAAGAATGTTGATATTTTGGCAGTTCACAGCGGGGGGCTTCAGGGAATTAAAGGAATTCGTGAAAAATATGGCAAAAATGTTATTTAACCTTATATTAGGGCCATGCAACCCGTCATAGAAGCGGAAAAGCTGCATTTCAAAGTAGCTTGTTCTAGTGATGCATCAGTGTTATCCCGACTGGGAAAGAAGACCTTCTCGGAGACTTACGGAGAGGCCAACACTGAGGAGAATATGAAGAAATATCTCCGCGACCACTTTTCCAAGAAATCCATAACCGCCCAACTGGAAGACAACAAGAATTTCTTTTTAATTGCCCTTAACAAAAACAAGCCTGTGGGCTATGCTAAGCTCAGAGAAAATAATAAACCTTTTCATGACAAGTCAATAAACGTAGCGGAGCTGGAACGCATCTATGTGATCAACGAATTCCAGGGACAGGGCATCGGCAACGTTTTATTGGATAAGTGTACGGCTTTCGCTCGCTTGCGCCGTTACCCGGTGATTTGGCTGGGGGTGTGGGAGAAGAATTTGGATGCGCTCAAATTCTATCAGAAATTGGGATTTGTGATATTCGGCTCTTCCATTTTCGAGTTAGGTAACGACTTGCAGAATGATTATCTCATGAAGAAGGATCTATAGTCACCCCCAGAGATCTTCCCATAAATCCTCTAACTTCCCAAAAGTCCTAACTTGTAACTTACCCGGAGTCCCGCTTTCCGCGAACTTGGAAATATAGATCTGCTCAAAACCCAATTTTGAAGCCTCTGCTACCCGGTGGGCAGTGCGATTGACCGCCCTGATCTCTCCTCCCAGACCAATCTCACCGGCAAAGCATAGCTTATCGGGAACCGGGGTCTCATTAAAGGAGGAAATGATGGAGACTGCTACTGCCAGGTCAATGGCAGGATCCTCCACCCTTAGACCTCCGGCAATATTCAGAAATACATCTTGGGTGGCAAGACGAAATCCTCCCCGTTTCTCCAGCACTGCCAATAACATGTTTAGCCTTCTACCGTCAAAGCCGGTAGCTGTTCTTTGAGGAGTCCCATAAGCTGCCGGGCTCACCAGCGCCTGTATTTCTATGAGCAAGGGCCGGTTGCCTTCCAGACTGGCTGCAATGGCCACGCCGCTTATAGGGGTGTCCCGTTGGGAAATGAGGATTTCTGAGGGATTCACCACCTCCCGCAATCCCTGCATTTGCATTTCATAGATCCCCAATTCAGAGGTTGGACCAAATCGATTCTTCGAGGTCCTTAAGATGCGATAACTCAAGTGTCGATCTCCTTCGAACTGCAGCACAGTATCGACCATATGTTCCAATACTTTGGGTCCGGCCAAGGATCCCTCCTTAGTGATATGACCGATCATGAAAACCGGAGTATGGCTTTCTTTGGCAAAGCGTATCAACTTAGTGGCACACTCCCTGATCTGGGTTACACTGCCCGCTAACGAATCGGCCGTAGCAGATTGCAGGGTTTGAATGCTATCGATGATCAGTAGTTGGGGTTTTAAACTGGCAATATGCTGGAAGATGGCCTCGATGGAAGTCTCGGTAAGAATATAGCAGGAATCAGAACTCAATCCCATTCGCTGGGACCTCATTTTGATCTGTTGCTGACTTTCTTCCCCAGAAACATACAATACCTTTAATTGATTTAACCTCAAGGCCAACTGCAACATCAGAGTTGATTTACCAATCCCGGGTTCTCCTCCAATTAACACCATGGCTCCGGAAACAATACCACCCCCCAAAACCCGGTTCAATTCCGAATCGGCAGTGATGAGGCGCTGTTCGGGTTTCAGATCTACCTGGCTCAAAACCATGGGGCGATTTGCCGAATGTTCGCCTTGATCTTTCCAACCGGCCGGCACCTCTTTGGTAAATACTTCTTCGTGAAGCGTATTCCATTCACCACATCCGTGGCATTGGCCCTGCCATTTTGGAGAGCTGACGCCACAGCTACTGCAAACAAATGAAGTTTTGATCTTGGCCACCCTAAAAAATAGTTAAGCAGGGAAGTTAGTAAAAGTTAGTCTTTAGACAAGACCAGGGATGCGTTTAACTTTGAAATTAGAATATAGTAAACTGCTGCAAACCTTGGAATAAATCATAGCCCATGGTAGGCTTTATAATGGCTTTGGAATTTCAAACTAGCATTTTCTGCGTTGGCCTGAGGAAGGGTCACTATAGGGTTTTTGCCGGACTCAATCTTCTTACGAGCTTGCAGTGCAAATATCCGTTGATCGAACAATGATAATTTGCTTTGGGTTTTTCGATATCCTGTAAATCGGGACTCCCTATGATGCTGCGCACCTTGTTTTTGGGAGGTTCGATCATGATCCAACGGGGTTCCTCTCCTTTTTTGAGCAGCAGGCCCTCACGGTTAAGGTTCGCTTCTGCCGGCAAATTGTAAGGGCGTAAGTTGTCCCGTAGCATCCATAAGAATTTCTTCATCGTCGACCTGAACCCCGTACGATCACATGATTGAATGGTGAGAGCAACGGAATATTTTGGGGCGCTATGACCCGGAGATCTAAGGCCGATATCGTGAGTTCCTGCAAGCCGTCCAAAAGGCGGATTTGGTTCCAATAGGGTGGTGAAGAATACCACTTGATTACTGCAGTAAAGTTTCGATATCCTCTTTGGATAGTGTCTTCACAAAACCCTCATCGATGGTAATGAGATCTTGAGCCAATTTGATCTTATTCTTTTGGAGGGCCAGGATCTTCTCCTCCACGGTTCCCTTGGTAATGAACTTATAGGTAAAAACCTTGTTTTCCTGACCGATGCGATGGGCGCGGTCAATGGCCTGGGCTTCTATGGCAGGGTTCCACCAGGGATCCAATAAAAACACGTAATCGGCTTTGGTAAGATTAAGCCCCAAACCGCCAGCTTTAAGAGAAATCAGGAACACTTTAATGTGCCGTTTATTTTGGAAGTTATTGACCTGCTGCTGACGGTTTTTAGTAGCCCCGTCAAGGTAACTGAAAGGAATATGATTGTTGAGCAAATAAGTCTTCAGTAGCGACAAGTGCTTCACAAATTGACTAAAGATCAAGATCTTATGTCCCTTGCTGATAGCATTATTAAACATGTAGGTGACATCCTCCAGCTTTCCGGAGTCGCCAGCATATTCCGGATTCACCAACTTGGGGTGATTGGCTATTTGCCGCAGTTTAGTGAGTCCTTGCAACAAAAGGAACTGTGATTTGTTTACCCCGTGATCTTCTATGCTCTGCAGGATCTTATTGCGGTAAAACGATTTAGATTCTTCGTAGAACTCTTCTTGCATGGTGGTCATGGTGCAATACTTAACACTTTCCACCTTCTCCGGCAGCTCGGTGGCTACTTGCGATTTGTGCCTTCTTAAAATAAAGGGCTTAATGATGGTATTTAGTTTGTGGGTCTTTTTGTCGTCCTGTTTTTTTTCAATAGGGGTAAGAAACTCCGTTTTAAAATAACTTTGATTACCCAATAAGCCTGGGTTAATAAATGTCATTTGCGACCATAGATCCAGGGTGCTGTTCTCAAGGGGAGTTCCGGTAAGGATCAGGCGATATTGGGAATTGAGTTTTTTAACAGCCTTAGCGATGTGGCTGTTGGGATTCTTAATGGCCTGGCTTTCGTCCAGGATTACATAATTAAAATGGTACTCCCGAAGCGTATCCACATCCAACCGAGTGATCCCATAGCTGGTCAATATCAGATCGAAGCCGCCGAATTGCCCAATATCTTTAATGCGATTGGTGCCGGTATAAATAAAAACTTTCAGACTAGGTGTAAACTTCTTGGCCTCCATTTGCCAATTGTAGATCAGCGAGGTGGGCATAACCAACAAGCTGGCATTGGATTGCCCCATTTCTTTTTGGGATTGCAAAATTGCCAGTGTCTGAACGGTTTTCCCTAATCCCATATCATCTGCCAAACACCCTCCAAAATTGAACTTGTTCAGGAATAACAACCAATTGTAACCGGCCTTTTGGTAGGGTCTTAAATTCCCCTTAAAAGCCTTAGGGAGAGGTAAATCATCAATTTTTTCAAACTGTCGCAGCCCTTGGAGCTTTTGACTCATGTTCACTTCCGCCAGTTCAGCCCGTTCCAGTTCCTGTACCAGCGCCAAGTGATGCTTTTTAAGGATCATTTCCTGAGAATGATCTTTCTCGTCCATAAAGGCAAAGAGCTCTGAATACTCTTTAAACCAGTGCTCCGGAATGACCCCTATTTCCCCATTGGGCAAAGTGATCTCATTCTTTTTGGACAGGATCAATTTCCTTAATTGAATGAATGGAATTTCATAATCTCCGAACCGCACAACCGTGTGAATATCGAACCAGTCGATATTTTCCCGTACATCAATGCTGATGTAGGACTGACCCAGAAAATAGCGCTTGTTATCAAGTTGTGTTTGTCGGATCCTGATACCGTATTGCAAGAGTATGTCCTGGTACTGTTGCAACCATGAAAAAGCTTTGGGCTTATCCAAAGTGGCGAAACCTTGCTTGATCGGAAGGCCCAGGTCATTGAGGTATTCCGCGATACGGGTTTCCTGCTTCACGTTGCGCTTTACTCTGTGGAAAATATAAGTATCCTCGATCTTCTCCACGTTTACGCTGACCTGCTTTAGCTTGTTGGCCCGGTAGTTGTACTTTCCATAGGTAAAAGAAAGCTCGAAAATCAGTTTGTCCAGGCCTTGCTCACCATTACTATTGCCGGCCATCTTGGAAAAGGTGAGCACCGGTTCCACAGGATAGGTTTCTGTTTGAATATGAAAACCCTTGGCGTAGACATCAAAACTTTCAACCAGGGCCGCCACAAATTTTCGGTAATAAGTTTCTTCTACTTGCCTTGGGATTACAATGAATCTCTTATTGAGAAAAGGCCTGAGCTTCTTTCCATCTACGTTCTTTTCGAAACTGAACAATTGCCCATTTACCATCATCCAAGCAGGATTATCGCAAATTATGAAGGCATTTTGATATTGGAATTCCACTTTTTCATTTTGACACTTCACTGTGGGGAAGTAGTGGGTATTTTCTTTATTTCTTCTAAAATGGAACAGTACGGAGGCTTTTTCCTGCACAATATCTATTTGCCTCCAGGCGGGCTCCCCATCATTGCCCATTTCGTACAGGTTCTTCCCTTTCATAAGGGCCAGTATGCGTGATCGTTTGGATTCCAGATACCGGGCAATTTCTTCTTGTAGAGGTATATTGCCTTTCTGCTGATCGTAAAGCTTCAGGAAAAACTCCTGAGCTTTAATCTTGCGCTTGAAAAACTTCTGGATCACCCGGTCCTGGTGCATGGAATCCATCAAACTTATGAGCTCATAATCATCTTTGTCTAAGCCCTCGGCAAATTCATCGGCGTTTTTAGCTGAAATGTTTTGATGCAGGAATGTGAATCTCAATTTTTCATCCAACTGAATCACATACGACTCAAAAAGGTAACCCAGGTATTCATGTTCAAACAATGAATACACCAATTTGAATGATTTAGTGGTTGAAACCTTCATGCACTCTTAGGGCAACTTAACAAACAGGTAATATATAAAAAAAATCCAGTTAAGGAAATAAAAAACCCAATTGAAAAGGGGCTCTAAAGGTTGGGGATTACCCTGGTTTTGGCGGCAATCGCGGCAGGCCGGTAAGAAGCTAAGAATGTGATGATTATTACACAAATCGCCGTGTAGAGAAAGTCCATAAACTCCATCTTCACGGGGTAGGCATTAACTACGCTGGTTTCCATGCCCATGGAAATAATGCCCAGTTCTATTTGCACCAAACAAAGAACCAGTCCCAATACTAAACCAATAGTGGCTCCTACTAAGCTGATTATGGCGCCCTCTATTAGAAAGATGGTCCTGATCATGGTTTTGGAAGCTCCCATGGCAAATAATACCGAGATGTCTTTTTGCTTGTCTATGGCCAGCATATTAAGGGTAAAGAAAGTACTCAATGAAGCTAGACCCAATACAAAAAAGAAAGCTAACAAGGCAAAGAGTTTTTCAATTTTAATTGCCCGGAACAGGCTTGGATGCTGCTCGTCCTTATTGGTGATAAGGAAATTGGCTCCAAGTTTGTTTTTCAGCTGGTTTTGTACCTCTTCTATCTCTTCTGAAGATTGTACTTTCACCTCCAGAGAGGTTCGTCTATGGTGGTATTCAAACAGTTCCGCAGCAAATTCCAAAGGAACAAAAACGTATTGTTCATCGTACTGTTTTTCAATGGCGAAAACCCCACCAGGTAAAATGGCCTTCTGATTGTACATGGCGCTAGGATTGGGGGCCCTGGTTTTGGTATTTTTAGGGTAATAGATTTGCAGAGAGGTCAGCTCATCGTGAGGAGCAATGGAGAGGTTATATTTTACGCCTGCTCCTACAATAGCATAATTGATGTCACCTTTTTGCAGGAGACTTCTCCCCTCCACAACCACTTTGTTCAATCTGTCCTGTTCCATGAAGTTACTGCTAACCCCTTTAAGTCGCACCACCATTTCTGATTCTCTGTACCTGATCAGGGCATTATCTTCAATTACCTCACTGAGCACTTCTACCCCCGGGGTTTCTTGCACTAAATGCCTAATAGAATCCGACATCTCGAACCACTTACCTTCGGCCGATTCGATCTTTATTTCCGGATCGAATGAACTGTACAAGGAGCGGATTAGGTTTTCCAACCCGTTGAACACCGATAAGACCACTACCAAAGCAGCGGTGCCCAAGGCCACCCCGATCATGGAGATCAGGGAGATAACATGAATGAAGTTCTTTCTCTTTTTAGAAAGGAAATATCTTTTCGCTATAAAAAAAGATAGCTTCAAAGTTATTCTTCTTTGGGAGGGATATTCAATTTCGACAATATGCCATCGATCTCCGATGCATACTGCGATCCGTGGTCTTCAATGAACACCAGCTCGGGAATCTTACGCACTTGTTTACCGATCTTCAATCCCAGTGATTTGCGGATCTCAGATTTATGATCCATGATGTAGTCGATTACCTTCTGCCGTTTATCGACCGACAACGCGCTGATATGAACACGCGCCACGCTGAGATCGGGGCTGACCTGGACCCGGGTTACCGTTATTATGGTATTGCGGAATTGATCGCCCATCCTCCGTCTTATGATATCACTGAGGTCTTTTTGTAGTTGCCTGGCAACCTTCTGTTGTCTTTTACTTTCCATTATGCTACCGCAAATATTACATTAATTTTGTATTTTCTGCCATTATTCTTCAAATTTAAGGATTCTCCACCACGGGACAGAACCGAAAATAAACGATCCTTGCTGGCATTTTTTAGAATCAACGACCCCTATCGATTTATAGGTATATTTCTGTTGATAATCGCTGTTCGTTTGCCCTTTTTTCTGGGTGAGATGCCCCTGATTTTGCCGGAATTGGAATGGATGGTGGTAGGTGAGTCTATCTCCTTTAGTAACATGCTGTATTCAGATGTATGGGACGACATACCTCCTTTGTCAGCTCTGGTGTATTCCCTATTGGATTTTATCTTTGGGCGATCCCAATGGGCCTATCAGATCCTGGCCCTGCTCATTGTATTCGGTCAATGCGTACTGTTCAACCAATTGTTGATTGCTAATAAGGCCTATAAAGAAAATACTTATGTGCCGGCCATGATCTTTACGATCCTTATGGCCCTATTTTTTGATTTCTTCACCCTATCACCTGTATTGATGAGCGGATTCTTCATACTTCTGGTGATAAACGGAATCTTTTTTCACATTGCCCATAAAGCCCGTGACGAACGATTTCTTAATATGGGTCTGTCACTGGGATTCGCGGTCCTTTTCTTCCTGCCTTCTTTGATCTATCTGCCCATTGTATTATTGACTTTAGGCCTGTACAGCAACATGGATCTTAAGAAATACGTACTGCTTTTCTTTGGTTTTATCTTTCCCCTGGTGCTGGTTGGTATTTTCTTTTTCTGGCATGGAGCCTTGCGAGAGTTTCTAGATTATTACTTTCTTTCCTGGATCTCCACTCCCATCAACAAATTTGTTGAATGGCGTACTTTGTTTTTCATTGGTTTACCCACCGCTATACTATTGATTTTCGCCTGGATATCTGTTTATTCTGCTAAACGTTATAACAATCAGCAAACCAATTTTCTGCTGGTGATGATGTGGTTTTTAATTGGAGCCTTTGCCATAATATTTGTGGTGAAGGACCGAGCTCCTCACCAGATGATGGTATTTATACCTCCTTGCGCCTTTTACCTGAGTCACTTCTTTCTGCTTATCCGCCGCAAGTTCCTGGCCGAGATTTTTTTCCTAAGCTTCTTTGCAACGACCCTATTAATAAACTTCGGAACGCTGAGAGGCCTGATAGTACCTCCTAAATGGTTAAATTTTGAAGGTCTGTTGACCAAGTCCACCCCTTGGGATGATTTAGTGGCGGGTAAAAGAGTCTTGATAATTGGAAATGATCTCAATGCCTACGCCGGAGCACAGTTAGCAACTCCCTATCTGAACTGGGAATTATCGAAAAGGCATTTTAACCAGTTGCAGCACTTCAATAATCTATCGCTGGTCTATGAGAATTTTACGTCGGACCTGCCCCATATTATCATCGACCAAAAGAACATCGTGCCTGAACTATTCCAGCAGATGCCCACCATAGCCTCTCGGTATACCAAGGGGAATAGGGAAGATGCCTACGTGCTGGTGGATTAACAGGTAATCTTGTCTACCCGGTTGGCATGACGGCCACCTTCGAAACTGGTATTTAGGAATTCCCGCACCATGTCCCGGGCCAGCTCTGGTGAAACAAACCGAGCAGGTATACAAATGATATTGGCATCATTATGTGACCGTGCCAGTCGGGCCAGGTCTTCATTCCAGCAAAGTGCTGCCCGAATATCTGTGTGCTTGTTAGCAGCCATGGCAACGCCGTTGCCACTGCCGCACACCAAAACCCCTATACTGTCCGGATTTGTCTCGACAAAAGAGGCTACGGGATGTGCAAAGTCCGGGTAGTCCACAGAATCTTCACTAAAGGTGCCAAAATCCTCAATTTCGTAGTCCAGGGTTTTTAATAACTCCGAAATCAATTGTTTATACTGGAAACCTGCGTGATCAGCCCCAATGGCCAGTTTTTGCTTCATGATGTTATTCGGTTTGACTTTCGGCCCTGCGTATAACCAGGCCGCTAATAAATATACTTATTTGGTAAAGGAATGCCAACGGAAAAGCAATAAGCACTTGGCTGATAACATCCGGAGGGGTTAGGACAGCTGATATTAATAGGATAACAATGATAGCATGTCGGCGATAACTTCTCATCAATTGAGGGGTGACCAATCCTGCCTTGGACAGGAAGAAAACCACAATGGGCAGCTGGAACATAAGGCCACAGGTTAAGACCAGGGTAGCTACCGTAGTTACGTAAGAGATGATATCGAACTCATTTTGAATGGAGCTGGCCACCTGATAATTCGCCAGGAAATTTACCGCCAGCGGGGTCACGATAAAATAGCCAAAGCCCACACCGCTTAGAAAAAGTAAACTTACAAAGAAGGTAGCGCCCCGTGATACTTTTTGTTCGGTATCGTAAAGCCCGGGTCTAATGAATCGCCACACTTCCCAAAAAGTGTAGGGGAAGGCGCACAGTAGTCCGATTACCAGCGACGACAGGATGTGCATGGTGAACTGGCCGGTCATTTGACGGCTTTGAATGATAAAGGGCAACTCCTCAATGCAAAGCACCTTTGAGCCAATCCTGTCTCCAATTTTGCACAGCGTTTGATAGGTCCAAAAATCGGGTCTAGAGGGACCCAATATGATCATATCCCAAACAATATCTTTGGCCAGAAAGGCGATAATGGCAAATACCAAAATCGACACAATGGATCGTATAAGGTGCCATCGCAGCTCCTCTAAGTGATCCAGGAAAGACATTTCTTTTTCCAAGCTAGTCCTTGTATAATGGAAGTTCTGAATACAAGGGGAATTCCGACATCCAGGTGTTTACCTCTTCTCTCACTTGATCAAGTACCTTCAAGTCATCACTATGAGTCAATACCCTGTCCATTAAAGTAACGATGCGTTTCATATCCTCTTCCCCCATGCCCCTGGTGGTGACTGCGGCGGTTCCCAGCCTCATACCGGAAGTTACAAAAGGAGACTTATCGTCGAAAGGTACCATATTTTTGTTTATGGTGATATCAGCTTTGATCAAGGTATTTTCTGCCAGTTTACCGGTAAGGCCTCTTGATCTTAGATCGATAAGCATTAAATGGTTGTCGGTACCCCCGGAAATTATTTTATAACCAAGGTCGGTAAAGGCGGCTGCCATGGCTTGTGCATTTTTTCTTACCCGTATCACGTAATCCAAAAATTCCTCACTTAAGGCCTCCTGAAATGCCACGGCTTTGGCCGCTATCACATGCTCCAAGGGTCCGCCCTGAGTTCCGGGAAATACTCCGGAATCCAGTAGAGAGGAGATCTTTCTTACCACACCTTTGGGGTCTTTAATCCCATGGGATTGTCAAAATCTTCACCGATCATGATCATACCCCCTCGGGGTCCCCTTAAGGTCTTATGGGTAGTGGTGGTTATAATGTGACAATATTCCAGAGGGTCGTCCAGTAACCCCCGCGCGATCAGTCCGGCAGGATGCGCAATATCGGCCAGCAGTAAGGCGCCGATCTTGTCTGCAGCTTTTCGCAGTCTTTGATAGTCCCAATCCCGGCTGTAGGCAGAGGCCCCACAGATGATCAGTTTAGGCCGCTCTCTAAGCGCTGTTCTTTCTACCTCGTCCCAATCAATTATACCGGTCTGGGGGTCCACTCCATAAAAGCTTGGATTGTAGAGCTTGCCGGAGAAATTAACCGGCGAACCATGAGTAAGATGGCCGCCATGAGCCAGGTCAAAACCCAATATCTTGTCGCCCGGGTTTAACAGAGCCAACATCACTGCGGCATTGGCCTGTGCCCCGGAATGGGGTTGAACATTAGCCCATGAAGCCCCGAACAATTCTTTTGCACGGTCAATAGCTCGCTGTTCTATTTCATCCACCACCTCGCAGCCGCCATAGTATCTTTTTCCAGGCAAACCCTCTGCATACTTGTTGGTCAATACAGAACCCATAGCCTCCATTACCTGAGGGGAAGCAAAGTTCTCAGAAGCGATCAGTTCAATACCATTCTCTTGTCTGGCCCTTTCTTTATTTATAAGTTCAAAAAGTTCAATATCTCTCCGCATAATCTAGGGATTCAAAGGTTGCTGTCAAAAATACAGGATGACCTAGAATTAATCAAAGAACGGGATTATTTCATCCTATTTTTCTGTAACTTAATTTTGATCATAATAGATATTTAATATGGCTCGGATTGTTTTTATCCTATTAATACTGGCAATGGCCTGGTCCTGCGACGATGTCGTTTCTGAAAAAGGTAATGGACAAATAGAATCACAGAAAAGAACTCTG
>JAOTYN010000449.1 GCA_029861825.1 Cyclobacteriaceae bacterium | reverse complement strand
CCCCGGAGCTCCAAGGGAAGCTGTAGTCTGGCGTTACACGCTGAGCAAAATGCCATATTGTATGCTGTGAAAAATAAGACCAGCGTGGAAGGCTCTACGCTTTTCGTAACATTGTCCCCTTGTTTGAGTTGCGCCCGAATCATTTATTCCATGGGTATTCTCAAGGTAGTTTACCTTAAGTCCTATGGCGAGTTCAAGGGTTTGGAGGTAGATGAAGGTTTGGAGTTCCTACAACGCTTTGGAGTAGGCACGGAGCAGTACCATGGGACCTTAGAGAATGTGACCCATATGATATAGGGTCAAATAATATTCACTTCCGGGCTCAACTCAATACCGAATGTATCTTTGACGGAGGCTTGAATGTCCCTGGCTAGTCGCCGGAGATCTTTGCCATTACCTCCTCCATGATTCACTAACACTAAAGCTTGCTGATCGTGTACTCCTATGGCTCCCTGACGGATCCCCTTCCAATTACAGCGCTCGATCAACCAACCGGCCGGTACCTTTACGGAATCTTCGTTAATGGGATAACCCGGTAGGTCAGGGTTGGCTTGTTTCAATTTTTGAAATTGAGATGAGGGAATGGATGGGTTTTTGAAAAAACTACCTGCATTGCCGATAATTTGGGGATCCGGCAATTTGCTTTGACGGATTTTTATCACCGCATCACTAACCGCTTTTAAGGTGGGCTCCTGAACGCCCATATCTTCCAGCGTGTCCTTTAGTGCCCCATAACTGGTATTGAACTGCGGCTCCTTGGAAAGCCTCAGGATAACGGATAATATCATGAATTGTCCTTTAAGCGCTCCTTTGAAAACGCTATATCGATAGTCGAATTGGCATTGTTGTGCATCGAAGGTATGGAGACTACCGGATTGCAGATCAAGAGCCTCCAGACTTTCAAAGACCGATGACAACTCCACGCCGTAAGCCCCGATATTCTGCATGGGAGCAGCTCCCACGGTTCCTGGGATCAGGCTTAAATTTTCGATTCCTCCCCAGCTATTTTCTATGGCCCAGAGCACGGCCTGGTGCCAGTTCTCACCGGCTCCCAATTTTACCCATACATGGATTTGATCTTCCCGAAGCACATCCCGGCCCCTGATCTCATTTTTAATTATAGTGCCCGGGAAGTTGTCTGTAAACAAAACATTACTTCCGCCTCCCAGGATCATCCAGGGTTTGGGAAGGTGGTGAAGCTGTTGCCGCAGTACTTGAGGTGAGTCGACACGCAATAAATTCGCTGCCGTCACCTCAATGCCAAAGGTATTATATGATTTTAGGGATACGTTGTGTTCCAGAGGCATGGAGATTCTCTTCCAAAGTCCAAATCTAAGAAAATACCCTAATTACAGTAGATAGAATGCCTATTTTTTAGGTACTTCCATAAAAAATGTGGATCCCGTGCCGGGCTCCGACTCCACCCAGATCTTCCCTCCGTGGATCTCCACTATTTTCTTGCTGGTGGCTAATCCTATACCGGATCCCTGAATATCTGACTGCCGGTGAAGTCGTTTGAATGGTTTGAAGATCTCTTTAAAATAGGCCGTATCAATACCCATACCATTGTCGGATATCCCAATTACATAATGATGAGGCTTTACCTCGCTGAAGATCTTGATGTGAGGCTTTTTTCTTGACTTGTATTTCAAAGCATTGGAGATCATATTCTGGAAATAGTGAACCAATAAACCCTGGCTCCCCATAATTACGGGCAGGTTTCCAACTTCTACATCAGCCTTATATTCCTGTATAGCTTGATCAAGATTCAGCAATACATCTTCTACCACCAGGCTGAGATCTACCGGTTCCAATTCGTATCGAGCCCCGTTAATAACCGCATAGTCCAGGATATCTTTTATCAGCTGTTGCATACGCTCCAGGCTCTCCGAAGCTTTATCGATGTACAATAGCCCCTGCTGGTCCAAATTAGGGCCATACTCCATTTTAATGATACCCAAAAACCCCTGTACCGACCTGAGGGGCTCTTGAAGATCGTGAGAAGCCGCATAAGAAAACTGCCTTAACGCATCGTTGACCAGGTTTGCTTTTTTCAAAGCGGAATTGGATTGCTGAAGACCGGATTGAGCACTTACCGCGTCTGTAACGTCGTAGGTAAAGCCATAAACACCGGTCGATCCCGGAGCGTCCTCTATCAAGGGGAACTTGACCGTTTCAATCCACTGATGGTTGCCTTGTTCATCCTGACTCTCTACTAAATTGAAAACGGCGCTCTGGCTTTTAATGACTTTTTTATCGTCGTTAATATACCGTCTGAGAGATTTTGAGATCCTGGGGCGTTCTTTAAATAAAATTTGTTCCTTGGAAATGTTCAAATGTTGACAAAAAGCGGGGTTGACGTAAGTGAAGATATTCTGGCCGTTTTTAACGAACATTCCCACTTTAGTGCTGTCTACCAGCCTGTTGAGTAGATTATTTTCTTTCCGGAGCTGTTCATTAACATTGTGGAGCCGCTTGTTTTCGCGCCTAAGTCTCTGAATATCAGTGGAATACGAATGTCCGGATGGTTCGCGGGTGTACATTAAAAATAGCTGTTGAAATTAACCTAATTTACTAATTCAACGACTTTTTTGCCCATCGAATTCCCAGAACGGGAGTTCATGTAAGAAAATAGTTGATTATCAACAATTTTCTGTAAAATGTACAATTTTATCCCTCTTACTGTGTAAAATCCTGTAAGTCGGACTTTATGTGTTGTATTTTTTGCTCTAAGCTCTCTGTAACTGCTTGATACTGTGAGGCATCAGGGAGTTCCTGATTCACGCTCATATAGAATTTGATTTTGGGTTCTGTACCTGATGGCCTGGCGCTTATTTTGCTGCCGTCTTCCGTAACAAATTGTAGCACATTTGATTTAGGCAGGTCTATGGAAGAAACGGTTCCCTGAGGCAGGTTCTTTTTCTCACTTTTTTGGTAATCCAAGCTTTCAACCACGGGAGACCCAGCAAAGGTAGCCGGTGGGGCTTCCCTTAAACGCCGCATAATATCCTGAATTTCCTCGGCTCCAGATATTCCTGGTTTGGTAATAGATATCAGGTCTTCCTGGTAGTAACCGAATTCCTGATAAATAGCAATTAGATTGTCGAACAGGCTTCGATTGTGGTCTTTACTAAAGGCTACCAACTCTGCAATAATGGCGCAGGAAGCCACGGCATCCTTATCACGCACGCTTTCTCCGATCATATAGCCGTAGCTTTCCTCCCCTCCGGCAATAAACTCCCGGTCGCCCTCCAGTTTTCCTATAATCTCCGCTATCCATTTGAATCCCGTAAGCGTATTGTAGCAGTCTACGCCGTAATGGTTAGCGATAACATCTATCAGTTGTGTGGTTACGATAGTTTTAACGATGTAGTGCTTTGAGGCTAATTTTGCGTGAGCTTTCCACTGATCCATAAGGTAATGTAAGATCAACACGCCGGTTTGGTTTCCATTGAGTAATTGAAACTTGCCCTGCGGATTTTTTACCCCGATACCTACGCGATCTGTGTCTGGGTCGG
>JAOTYN010000063.1 GCA_029861825.1 Cyclobacteriaceae bacterium | reverse complement strand
TTACCAAAAGGTTGGTCGAAGTACCAATTACCGTAGTGGCCCCACCCATCATCGCCGCAAAGGACAGCGTCATTAAAAGCCGATTGGAGCTAAGATCCGTTACTCTGGCAATGCGCAATAAAATAGGGATAAATACCACCACGATAGCGGTATTATTCATGAATGCTGAGAAAAACCCCACCAATAGCATCAACAATCCCATCACTACCCATTCATCGTTCAGGAAAAAACGCTGAAGCTTCTTTCCCAGAAAGTTAATGGCCCCGGAATTATCCAAGCCTGCCCCAATGACAAAAAGGGCCAGGATGGTAATAGTAGCTTCGTTGGCAAAACCGGATATACCTTCTATGGGAGTGACCAAACCAGTAGTGATCAGTACCGTCATTACCAGCAAGGCTGTGGTATCTATGGGGATGATCTCTGTGATGAAACAGACGATCATAATCAGTACAATGGCGATAACCGCCAGAGCTTGCCAGTCCAATAGAAGTCAGGTTAAAGGTGGTGAATCGATTAATATACCGATTAAAAAAGTGCCATGCAACGGTACCACAATACCTTATAAAAACAACTCGAGAGGGTTTAGAAGCTCTGAGACCTGTCGATTAACGATCGATGATCTGTTGCATTACCTCATCTTCATCGTCCCTGGAGACTTCTCCGGTGATGGCCCGTGAAACGTTCAAAATATGATTGGCGGCCCGTTCCAGTAGTAGGAAGATCTCATTATAAGCGATGCCACTTTTTAAACTATACTCCTTTTTCTCAATACTTTTTAAATGAGATTTTCTGATCTTATTCCGGAATTTGTTTATTTCCTGTTCTTTTTCGAAAGCTACCTTTATGTCGACTGTGGCATATTGATTTTGAAGGTTGGCGTTCATGATTACCAAAGCCTCATCTATCATACTGAACATGTTCCGAAGTTGATCGTTTTGCTCAGTGGAAAAGATGATATCTTTTCGATTCTTGCGGGCAATTTGTTCAGAGACCTGGTAAAAGCGATCAGCTGCACTTTCAAGGTCATTGGCGATACTCAGTATACTGCGCATACGGATGGAGGCACTTTCACTGAGACGTCCCTCGCTCACCTTTACTAAATAGTTGGCTATCTCTTCTTCCATGCGGTCGGTTATTTCCTCGTATTTCCTAACCCTGTCCATCAGCTTAAGTTGTTTGTTTTCTTTTTTCTCCACCAAAAGATCTTGCAGGAATTTCGACATTCGGGTGGTAGTTATTCCAAACTTGGCGACTTCCTTTCGGGCTTCTTCCAGAGAGAGGTCGGCGGTGCGCATGATTTCCGTGCCGATGTATTCAAGATGGAACTCTTCATCCTCGTCGCTTTTAGCGGGCACAAATTTTATGGCCAATTTTACCAGCCAGGGTACGAACCCAATTAGCAGGAGCACATTAGACATGTTGAAAGCCGTATGGAAATAAGAAAGGGCAATGGGCACGGATTCGCTAGTGATATAGGGGTCGCCCATACCGCTGGTAATCATCACCTTCTTAATAATACTTATGTACACGGGGAGCATAAAAAACATCCAGCTAACCCCAATGATGTTGAACATGGAATGTATACGTGCCGATCGTTTCGCATGGACATTACCCACTAGCGATGCTAATTCAGCAGTAATAGTGGTGCCGATATTCTCACCTAGTACCATAGCAGCGCCGATATCAAAAGGGATCCAGCCTTCGTTGCACATCACCAGGGTGAGCGCCATAGCGGCACTGGATGATTGTATGATTATGGTAAGCAATGTGCCGATCCCGATAAAGATCAAGCGGGAGGTGAACCACCCTAAATCTGTATATTCTGAGACAAACGCCAGCGCTTCCGGATTGGATTTTAAATCCGGTACGGACTGCTTTAATTCGTCCAAGCCCAGAAAAAGTAAAGCGAAGCCCACAAAAAACTCCCCGTAGTTCTTCAGATACTGTTTCTTAAAAAACATCAAGGGAATGCCAACGGCAATAATAGGTAAGGCTACCGCAGCAATTTTAACTTTAAAGCCCAGGATTGATAAAAACCAGGCGGTAACCGTGGTCCCTACATTGGCACCCATCATAACTCCGGCAGACTGAACAAGCGATAGCAGGCCTGCGTTTACGAAACTCACCGTCATTACTGTGGTGGCTGAGGACGATTGGACCAGACCGGTGATTAGGAATCCTGTAAATACCCCCAGGAATCTATTTTGGGTCATGGCGCCTAATATTTGGCGCATTCTTTCTCCCGCTATCTTCTGTATGCCCTCGCTCATTATCTTCATTCCGTAAATGAAAAAGCCCAGGGCGCCTAAGAGGGTGAGCAACTCGTATATTCCGAAAGTCATAAATAATGTAGTTAAGTTTGGATCATCAAGAGCTAATTCAACCTGCAAATGTAGGGAAAGAAATTGAAGAAGATATTACCTAAATGTTAACAAATTGGTATGACAAAAGTTAGTCAAGAATTGTGCAAATACCCTAGGAAAATCAGTTTTTCAAACCTTTATTTGCGCCCGAAATTAGTAGTATAAATATGTTCAATTCTACCCTATATTTTAAGCCTTGCTTGTTATTCGGTAAGGTTTTGTTGGTGATGCTTTTGGGAAATTTCCCGGTGGCCTCGCAAAATGTTTCCTATGAATCTTTCGGCAAAGGACTCAGCGTGATGGCGGCTGATTCTAGTTTCACGCTAAAACTAGGGGTGCGCTTTCAAACCCTGTATGCCGGAGTATTGAATTTCGATTCCGACAACTGGAGTGATCAATTCCTGATAAGGAGAGCTCGCCTTAAATTTGACGGCTTTGCCTTTTCCCCCAAACTGGAGTATAAGATTGAGCTTGGATTGTCCAACCGCGACACCGGAGGCGGGCAAAACGTCCAGTCGGGGTTCACCTCAAGAATTATATTGGACGCGGTTCTAAAATGGAAATTTCACAAAGACTGGGCATTGTGGGTTGGTCAAACCAAACTGCCAGGCAACCGCGAACGGGTTATCTCTTCCCAGAAATTGCAGTTTGTAGATCGCAGCTTAGTGAACTCCAGGTTTAATATCGACCGTGATATAGGCATTCAACTCAGACATAAGGACCGTGTGGGCAGCAAGGGGGTTTTGAAAGAAATGGCTGCCATTTCCATGGGTGAGGGCCGGGATATCACTACCCCCAATATTGGCGGGTACGATTATACCTTGCGTTTGGAATACCTTCCTTTTGGTGAGTTTGCCAGCAAAGGTGATTATTTTTCATCCGATCTAAAACGTGAACCTGAGCCAAAACTGGCTATTGGAGTAACCTACGATTTCAATGACGATGCCGGCAAGACCAGAGGTCAACTGGGTACATTTACCATTGACAGTACTATGACTCAAATAACCAATGATCTAACTGCAGTATTTGTTGACGCCATATTTAAGTACAAAGGGTGGTCCATTCAATCTGAATATGCCCATAAATCGGCGGGAGAAGACATCATCGTGAGTTCATTGGAAGGTGACCTAAAATACGGCACCGGCCACGGATTCGTCCTTCAGACAGGCTATTTGTTCCCTAGTAATTTTGAATTGGCCGGCAGGTATACTAAAATAAAGCCGGATTCAGAAACCTATTCCAGTCTAGGCGAGCGGATGGAATATGCCATAGGATTGTCCAGGTACATTGTGGAACACAATTTAAAGGTACAATCCGATGTTTCCATAATAGAAAGGCCCGGAGGCTCCGATTTCTTTCAATTCCGCCTGCAGTTCGAATTGGCTTTCTAGACCAGTTCCGGATAATCACTACCCTTGGTTATTGCTAATTTCCGAGATATATTTTCTAACTTTAGCAATGGTCAATAATCGCTTTCATTTGTGACTGATCCCAAAAATGCTTCCAGATTTGAAGATCTAATCGAACATCTGATCGGATTTCTCGAAACTAAATCCGAAATATTGAAGCTGGAATTAAAAGAAGAATTGGTTCGGATAATAGCCAAGCTGGTTTCCTCACTGGTCATTATTATATTAATAGCACTGTTCTTCTTATTTCTTAGTGTGGCTGTGGGTAACTTCCTAAATGTTCTGTGGCAAAGTGAATATTTGGGATATGCTGCTCTGGGTGGGTTTTTTTTCCTGCTATGGATGGTCATGTTGCTGCTAAAACGTTCGACATGGTATCATCAGGTTATTGGTTATTTTACAGATAAAATGTTGGATACATCAAAAAAGGAAGATGAAGGCACCACAGAGGAGTAAAGCAATTTCCGAGAAGAAGCTTGAACTGTATGAGAAGTCTTCACATTACAGGTCGGCGCTAACTTCCGACATCAAAGATCTAAAATTTGATCTAGAACGTTGGGGTCGGAGTTTCCTGGTTATCGGGGGCTCGCTGTACGCGGCATATAAAGTGTATAAACTGATACGGGGCTCTGGAGATGAGGAGGTTCAAGTTGAACCGCCGGCCCATGCGGTAGTGCGTCCAAAAGAATCTTCTGTGATAGTTGCTAAAATAAAAGAGCAAATAGCCTTATTTTTATTGGCCATAGCGCTCAAAAAATTAAAGGATTTTTTAAATGAAAAACGGGATGACTAGGTCCATTCTTGATACATTATACCAGCGGAGGGAAGTTAATCGCAAGTCCTTTGCAGTATTGATCGATCCGGATAAGGTCAGTGATACTGGAAACCTGGTGAAGTTGGTGAATATAGCCGTAGAGAACAAAGTCGATTTCTTTCTGGTGGGAGGGAGCTTACTAACCGGTTCCAATATGCATCAGGTTATCCAACTGATTAAAGATCACAGCCAATTGCCGGTAATATTATTTCCAGGAAGTAACATGCATGTGGATGTGAGCGCCGACGCCATCCTGTTTCTGTCACTGATTTCCGGTAGAAATCCTGAGTTACTTATTGGTCAACAAGTTATCGCCGCACCGGTTATTAAGAGAAGCAACCTGGAGGTACTTCCTACTGGGTATATCCTAATCAACGCCGATAACCATACCACGGTTTCCTACATGAGCAATACCACTCCCATCCCTGCCGACAAGTACTCCGTTGCGGTATGTACCGCGATGGCTGGTGAAATGCTGGGATTAAAGTTAATTTATATGGATGCCGGCAGCGGTGCTAAGTTTCCAATTAGGCCAAAAATGATCGCTTCCGTTAGCAAGTCCATTCAGGTCCCCTTGATAGTAGGGGGAGGTATTGATTCGGTAGACAAAGCCCTGGAATGTCTGAAGGCCGGTGCCGATATGCTGGTGGTGGGGAATGGCATAGAAAGAAACCCCAATCTGTTGATTGAGGTTTCAGATGCTATAAATAATTTAAATCAAACCTTAGACGTTCATTAAGCTTTCCCGACGTCTCATTTTACCCGCGGGGATACCGAACATCATCTTAAAACGCCGGCAGAAATAGGCAGTATCTTTATATCCTACCTCCTTACCGATATCGCGAATACTCTTTTTGGTGGTTCGCAATAAGTTTACGGCCTTTTCCATACGCTGGTATTCAATATAATCCTGAGGATTTATACCAGTAAGCATTTTAAAATACTGCCCCACATAATCTTCCGACACATTAGCCACTCCGGCTAAAGTTTTATTGGATAGATCGTCACCTAAATGGTGCTTGATATAACCAAATATATCGATCAGTCTGGGGTCTTTAAAATAGGTAGAGTTTGTAGCCAGCTGTTCTACGAATAATCCGTTCTGCAAAATGTGGCGAATGATCTCAACCACCAGATAATCGGTGTTGATCTTTACAATTCTTCCTTTTCCCGGTTTATTGGAAGTGTTTTCCTGTAATACTGCTTTGACCAACGAAACAATGAGTTCATTTCCCGATATCACAAACGGGGGTAGGTCTAGCGAGGCAAAAAAGTTAACCGAATCGAAAACCTTAGCTTCAAAATTGATAAAACTGAAATTTTCTTCGGGGACACCTTGATAATCCTCTAAAGACTGGAAATAAAGTTCCTTGTTGTTGATAAAATCGTCGTTAGTTAAGGTAGTGGTGGCTCCAGTTCCATAACTAAGGGATACATTTTTACCTCCGGGCACAAATAACACCTCACCTTCATTAACACTTTCTCCTTCTCTTCCGAATCTAATCGAGCCCTTATTTAATATGACAACTGTATTCTCCACATCGTAGAAATTTGCAATTGTCACAGGTTTCAAAATCTTGATAGTATTAGCTTTGATAAACCTGACGCTTAAGGACTCGATTATCTTATTATAATCTTCCATTGGCTAAGTTTTGGGTATAAAATATAATTATCGCTAAGTATATTTGTACAAAACTAATAATTATCTTTGAATTATGCAACCGTCAAGCTAATTTTTACAATTAGGTGTTGGTGCATATACTAAATGAAAACCAAGGAGTAACGTTAAAAATCACTTTAGGAGTTCCCGTGATATTACAATTTTCTGTATTTCAGAAGTTCCTTCGTAAATCTGAGTAATTTTTGCATCGCGCATCAGTCGTTCCACATGATACTCTTTTACATATCCGTAACCTCCATGGATCTGCACCGCTTCTATGGTGACATCCATAGCCACCTGGGAAGCATATAACTTGGCCATGGCAGAGGTTTGTGCGAAATTCTTACCCTGATCTTTCTCATAAGCGGCTTTTAGGCATAGCAACCTGGCGGCATCTACTTGTGTGGCCATATCGGCCAGTTTAAATTGTATGGCCTGGTGTTTGGATATCTCCACCCCAAAGGCCTTGCGTTCCTTGGAGTATTGTAAGGCCAGCTCATAGGCTCCGGAGGCAATTCCTAAGGCCTGCGAAGCAATTCCGATTCGGCCACCGTTGAGAGTGCTCATAGCAAACTTGAACCCGAACCCTTCTTCACCGATGCGATTGGCTTTGGGAACTCTGACGTCAGTGAACATAAGACTATGCGTATCGGACCCTCTAATGCCCAGTTTATCTTCTTTTTTGCCCACGGTAAAGCCTTCCATTTCCTTCTCAACAATCAGGGCATTTATTCCATGATGCCTTTTTTCCACATCTGTTTGGGCCATTACCAGATATATCGACGCACTATTGCCATTGGTTATCCAGTTTTTGGTGCCGTTTAGCAGATAGTGATCGCCTTTATCCTCGGCAGTGGTGCGTTGGGAGGTAGCATCGGAGCCCGCTTCGGGCTCGGAAAGGCAGAAAGCCCCAATGATCTCACCGGTAGCCAGCTTTTTCAGGTATTTTTCTTTTTGTTCTTCCGAACCATACTTTTCCAGTCCCCAGCATACCAGGCTGTTGTTTACAGACATAGCAACAGAAGCAGAGGCATCAATTTTAGACATCTCCTCCATGGCTAATACGTAGGAAACGGTATCCATACCACCTCCGTGGTATTTCGGATCAACCATCATACCCATGAAACCCAGTTCGCCCATTTTCTTTACTTGTTCGGCAGGAAACTGTTGTTTGTCGTCCCTTTCGATTACCCCGGGTAAAAGTTCTGTTCTGGCAAACTCCCGGGCTGCCTCCTGTACAGCCAATTGTTCCTCGGTTAAGTCAAAATTCATGCTTTTATCTTCTTCTTAAAAATATTGAGACATAATACAGGAGGGTGGCCAGTGAAGCCAATGCTGCTACCACGTAGGTTCTGGCGGCCCATTTTAAGGCGTCTTTAGCCATTGAATGTTCCTGGGAGGTGACAATTCCGTTTTGATCGATCCAAGCCAGTGCCCTGTTACTAGCATCGTATTCTACCGGTAAGGTAATAAAGCTGAACAGGGTGGTGCAAGCGAAAATCAGAATGCCGAACAGCAATAAATAAGGAAAGGACTGGACCAATACGATGCCGGCCAGTAAAACTAAATGAATCCATCGGCTGGTGGAGCTTACCACCGGCACCAGTCGACTGCGCATGGTCAGCCAGCGGTAGGCCGTAGCGTGTTGTACTGCGTGACCACATTCATGTGCTGCCACCGCCGCCGCTGCAGCATTGCGGGCGTTGTAAACTACCTCACTGAGATTCACGGTTTTATTGATGGGATTATAATGATCGGTCAGTTGTCCTCTGGTTGAAATTACCTTTACGTCATGAATGCCGTTGTCGGCCAGCATGCGCTCCGCGATCTCTTTTCCGCTTAGATTAGACCTTAAGGGGGTTTGAGAATACTTTCTGAACCTGCTCTTCAGTTGATTGCTTATCAGTAAGCTGATTAGTGATGAAACCCCAAATATTATCCAAATTATAGCCATTTATTATGCGCGTATTTGATTCGATATCAATTATATAGAAACGGCAAATTTATTAAATATTTTCCACAACTAGGATGGCGATGAGGGGCTTTTAACTGCTGATTTTTTGATCCCGAATACCAGCACTAAGGATACCAGCCCGCTTATGATCACTAAAAGCGTTTGAGAAGTATGCAGCACGAAAGCAAAGAACAGTCCGTCATTCCTGGCCACACCATAGTAAATCAATAAAGCGCTTACCAGGTAGTGATAAGCCCCTAGTCCACCCTGAACAGGTGCACTCATGGCCAGCCCCCCCATTACCAGCATGGACAAAGCGGCCTGCCAATTCAGTCCAGAGGTTGCATCCAGTGCAAAGAAAACTACATAACTCATGAAGAAATACACCATCCAGATCAACAGGGTACTTCCCCATAATTGCCACCGTTGCTTTACTCTTGATATGCTGGAGAGTCCATTCCAAAGCTCTCGTAAGCCCGAACGCAGTTTGTTCCACCAGAAAGTTTTTCTAATACGATCCTTAAATCGCCACCAGATCAAGACCAGTAATACCATTAGGCCAAGTGATCCCAACAGCAATGGAACTATTAGATGCTCAATTCCGCTAAGCTTTTCTTTGAACAATTTTCCAAAGAATTCACTGAGCTTTTCAAATTCTATGAATATGGCAGCTAGGGTGATTACAGCTAAACAAAGTACGTCCAATAGGCGTTCTGTTACCACTGTGCCGAAGGAGATGGTCACGGGTATCTTGTCCGTTTTACGCAGGGAAAGACAGCGGGTAACCTCTCCCAGTCTGGGCAACGCTAAATTGGCCAGGTATCCCAGAAACAGGGCCATAAGAGCACGCCAGTTGGATGGATTATGACCGGTGGGGATCAAAAGTAACTTCCAGCGATACGATCGAAGCCAGTGACCCCATATACCTAGTAAGATAGATAGTGAAAGCCAACGGTAATCTACTTCGGAAAGACGTTGTATAGTAGCCGGTAAATTACCACCGTAGAGGTACCAGAATATGCCAAAAGCGACCCCAAACGAAACCAGGAACTGCAAAGAATTTTTTAAAAACCTAGATTTAGGAGAGGAATCAGACATGTTCGGGAGAAAAAACCTTAACGTTATCAATTAAGCGGATCTCTCCTAGGCGGGCGGCAATACAAACTGAGAGTGTGCGGTTACCCAAAGGTTGGCGGGGAGTATTAAGTGTTTCCGCATCAACCACCTCCAGATACTCCACATTGATCTCCGGAAATCCCTGGAGTTGGTCGGATCCTTTCTTGGCGGATTCCTCGATTGAACCCCCGGCCTGAAGATGTTCTCGAACTGTGCTTATTGCCAAGTATAGTTGGGGAGCTAATCTTCTTTGCTGTTCCGTTAACCGGCGATTTCGTGAGCTCATAGCCAGTCCATCAGACTCACGTACGATAGGCACCTCACGGATTTCAATGGGAAAACTCAGATCCTGTACCAACTGTTTGATGATCACCACTTGCTGCCAGTCCTTTTGTCCGAAATAAGCGTGGTCCGGTTGTACTATATTAAATAGTTTCGCTACTACCAGTCCCACTCCGTTGAAATGTCCGGGACGGTGTTCCCCTTCCAGGACCATACTTAATGCCCCAAATTCCACGCTGGTGCGCGGCTCTTGAGGGTACATACTGCTGTCGCCCGGAACAAAAGCCGCATGGCACCCGGTGTTTTCCAGGGCTAAAAGATCTTCATTGAGCGTTCTGGGATAGTTGGTCAGATCAGAAGGATTATTGAACTGTGTAGGGTTAACGTAAATGCTGCAAATGATCACATCGCTTTGGCGGCTACAGTAATCAATGAGCGTCAGATGTCCTTGATGCAGAGCGCCCATAGTGGGGACCAGGCCAATGGTATGTCCGGAATTTCGTTGTTGAAAAGTGAATTCTCGAAGTGTATTAATATCCTTGAATACCTGCATGCAACGTGCTTAAAGTACTGGTAAAAACACAAATAATCTTGAAAATCGGCAATAATTTTGTAATTTTGTAGTCCCGTAACGAGTCTTTATTAAAAATCAGATAATTATGTCGAAACTTCGAATTCTATATGTAGCTAGTGAGATTAATCCGTTCCTTCAAACCTCGGAAGTGGCCGACTTTGTACGTCGGTTGCCCCAAGGTATGCAAGAACGAGGAATGGAAATAAGAATTCTGGTTCCCAGATTTGGGATAATTAATGAAAGAAAGAACCGGTTACATGAAGTAGTTAGACTATCGGGTATAAACATTGCAGTTGGTGAGGAAGAGAAACCTTTGGTGATCAAGGTAGCTTCTGTGCCCAATGCAAAATTGCAGGTTTATTTCATCGACAACGAAGACTATTTCCACAGAAAATCCGTCTTCTTTGACAAGGAAGATAAATTTTATGAAGACAACGATGAGCGAGCTATTTTCTTCTGTAAAGGAGTTATTGAAACTGTTAAGAAACTGGGATGGGCTCCGGATATCGTGCATTGCAATGACTGGATCACCAGTTTGATACCAATGTATTTAAAAACTACTTACAAAAACGACCCTATTTTCCAAAATGCCAAGACCGTTTTCACCGTGTATGACAACGGGTTTAGTCATAAATTCGACGAAGACATGATCGAGAAAGTAAAGATGATGGATATTGAAGACAGTATGCTGTCGAATTTGAAATCAGCGGACTACGATGGTCTTATAAAGTTGGGAGCTGAATATTCCGACGCGGTAATTCGAGCGGAAGAGGATGTAAGCGTGAGTCTGGAGAAATTGTTTAAAGTGTTGGATAAAGAGAATAAGGTAGAAACCATTGAAAAAGATGATAATCTGTTGGACTCCTACTATAACCTGTATAATGAATTGGTTAGCTAGGAGTGGCAAACATGTGGGAATATTTGGGCTGGTCGTTACATCAGCCCTTTTTTCATGTGAAGATCCCGGGGAACTGGGACTTCAGCTTATTCCCCCCAATGACAATCTATCGGTCCTAAGCTTAGAAATTCCGATACCTGCTGCTACGGTACAGTTGGACAGTATTAACACTACTAACCGGGGCATCCTGTTAACCGGTGACTATTTCGATGGTGACTTTGGGAATGTTCATGTGCAAAGTTACTTTCGTATACTGCCGCCTACTTCTTCTGTCACCATTCCATCGGAAGTGACCTTTGCTGATTCCCTTCGGGTGAATCTAAGGTATAGTTATTTTTACGGGGATGATTTCGCCACCCCGCACCAATTGTCTGTACATCGCTTGCTAGAACAATTGGTCATCGACACCATATACTACAGTAGTCAGAGTACGCTTTTTGATCCCATGAGCTTATCGGATACTTCATTTATAGTAAGCCAAGCCGATACGCTCATAAGTATTAACCTTGATTCATTAAAGGAGGAGTTGTTTACCGTTTTGCAAAATTATGACAAAGATAGTGCTAATGATGCTAATTTCTTGGAGCAGTTTAAAGGATTGACCTTAAGGACAGATCCTGTCAGCGAATCGGTGATTGGCTTCAATCCTACCTCACAAGACAGCCGCATTACCCTGTATTACACTACTTCCGACACTGTGGTCAATACAGTAACACTATTGTATTCCACCTATTACAACCAGATCATACCGGATTTTTCGGGCAGTAATCTGGCAGGAATTGTTCCACTTACTCAATTTGATCCTCCGGATGGAAGAAGCTATCTGCAAACGGGTACAGGGCTAGTACCAAAACTGGATTTTCAACCGTATTTCGATTTTCTGGACGAAGACAGTGTAGGCACTGTGGTGATCAACAAAGCGGAATTGGTTATGACCAATCTGGAAGGTCTCACCAGCACTATTGATCCGCCTATTCAAATGTCCTTTTTCTATACAAACGATACCAACGACTTTTTAAGCACCGATACAGACCCTGCCTTTCCCAATACTATACAAACTGATGGGGTGTACATTAGTGCTTCGCGTAACGGCAATGACCCCTTTAATCTGGCTAGCCAATCCCAGCGCGCTCAACTGGATACTACCGACCTCCAATACAATCCAGAACTTACCATGTTCCTGCAGCTTGTTGCGGATGGTTTGATCACCAGGGAGGATGCTCAAAATATACTGATAGTACCATTTAGTTTCGTAGAGAGTCCCACTGCTGTAAGGGACTTTGGAAGAAATTTAGATCGCTTTGCCATAAGGCCGGATGACCTTAGATTGAAAATATCTTTAACAAAACTTAAATAAATTACAGAAATTCTTCATATCTTTATAAAGTATGTGCGGAATAGTAGCTTATGTAGGCCCTAAACAGGCAACCCCTATTATTATTAAAGGGTTAAAGAGATTAGAATACAGAGGATATGACAGTGCGGGAATCGCACTAATTGAGAAATCCGGGCTCAACGTCTACAAGAAGAAGGGGAAAGTTTCCGATTTAGAGGATCACATTAAGGACGCCAATCCCCGGAGTAATATCGGTATAGGCCATACCCGCTGGGCCACTCATGGTGAGCCCAACGATGTCAACGCACACCCGCATTATTCCGAATCAGAAGATCTAGCCATAATCCACAACGGAATCATTGAGAACTACGCGGCCCTAAAGACTGATTTGCAGAACAGGGGCTATAAATTCCAGAGTGATACGGATTCGGAGGTCTTCATTTATTTTATAGAAGATATACTCAAAAACAATAATGTTGAGCTAGAGGAGGCCGTGAGGCTGGCCCTTACTAAGGTAGTGGGGGCCTATGCTATTGTGATCATGTCCCAAAACGACCCCAGTACACTGATCGCCGCACGTAAAGGAAGCCCTCTAGTAGTTGGTATTGGAAAAAACGAGTATTTCTTGGCTTCAGATGCTACCCCCATTGTGGAATACACTAATGAAGTA
>JAOTYN010000062.1 GCA_029861825.1 Cyclobacteriaceae bacterium | reverse complement strand
ACCTTGACATAGGAGCCATTTACCGTTTCGGCTTTCATACCATCGGAAAGATCTGTGGACATCACATTACCGGGAACTACATGGTAGGTTAATATAGCCACCAGCTGATCTTTGTTCTCCGGCTTTTACAGCGGCTACTAAAGTAGATAGTATATCAGTTTCTACCGCTAACTCCACGATATTCTTGTCATCAATTTGACTCGCATTGGACTCATCATTTTTTAAAGACCCATTATCCGAGCCTGCAAATGCACTCAGACTAAACAGTATACTGCGCTGAGCATTAGGAACAAACGTATATTTTTCATGATTAGAATTTTGATTAAAAGTTTATATGATTTAGAATACTCCCTTTAATAATTTACCAAGCTGGGAATTGTTCAATTCGATCAGGAATTTTTAACTAGAATTAACATTTGGTAACGATTTGTGGACGTTCATGAGACGAGAGTAGGACTTTTTTTAAACAAAGGGGAAAGCGTAGGAGTTACAGTGGTAATTCAATCAAATCAAGATTATCATGTTTACACTTTTCAAAAAGAATCCTATTAAGAAATTGAACAGGCAATATCAAAAGTTGATGGAGGAAGCCCGGGATATTCAAAGGACGGGAGATCTAAAGCTATATGCCCAAAAAATCGAAGAAGCAGAATTGGTAGCTCAGGAAATCGAAGGTACCTCCATGCAGTAGGACCTTTCAAAATCGGGAGTTAAGCCATTAATAATTCGAGATAAATAAAGAAAGCCCGCAATTCCTTGAACTGCGGGCTTAGGCTACTAACAGGTTATGCTTATCTAAGATGTTATGAAGAGGATCTTTCGATCACCTTTAATAACGGGTTATTGACTGCCACGTCTGGAAAAAAGTTGGTAATATGGTCTCAAGTTCCTAAAGTGAGACTTCTTTGATTTTTCGCTACCACAAATGACTATTTAAAGTCCTGATTGTCAATTCAATAAAAAATATGAATATCATGTTTTTTCAACAGGTTCAAGCCGATATTATTCCCATATTAAAACACATTTCGAGCGATTTTAGAGGACCTCTTGATCAAACGGTACAGTTTCACACCGAATTACCCGAACTCACCATGGACTTTGTGCCTCAGATTTTGCGCAGTGTTTTACTTGATGTATTTCAAGGGAATACCACCGAAGCCTATGCGCCGGAGGTTATTTCCCTGCTGGCCGAACAGCAATATCCCTCATCTCTATCGCTGGTTATTACCATTCCGGGTATGGATTACCTGGAAATAGATGGATACAGACAGCTTTTAAGCGCGGTAGAAGGAGAAGTTTACATGAGCATAACTCAGATGGATCACCTGCAACTGCAAATCGAATTGCCCATATATAACCGTAGCAGCTACTGGGGTCATGAACAAGTACTAAAGCTGCTGGCCAATGCAGAAAACTAGCAGAAGACTAGGTGAAGTCCGCTTGATTCAAATATTCAAAGGCCTTGGTTAAATTCCCGAAGGGATCATCTGTGCGTTCGTCCTCCACAAAGTAGTGCTTCATGCCAGCGGTATCTTTTATACCAAAGATACTTTCGAAGTCCACGATGCCGGTTCCCACAGTAGTCTGCTCCAGGTCCTCGGCAGCATCTTTTACATGGAAGGAGCTGAATCGTCCGGGGTACTTTTGTAGTAATTCCATAGGATCCGCACCTCCTTTGGTGACCCAGTAAAGATCGGCCTGGAAAGTAACCAATTCAGGATCCGTTTCTTTGAGCATGATCTCCAAGGCCACTTCATCACCTTGCATTTCAAATTCAAAGGCATGATTGTGATACCCCAGTTGTACTCCCGCTTCCTTGAACATTTCACCGGCCTTGTTCAGGTTTTCGGCGATCTTAAAATAGTCACCTCTGAGTTCTTCTGCCAGATAAGCCACATTGCCATAGGTGACGCCAGCTGCTACTGCAGCCTCCAACAGTGCCTGGCCGTCCTCTGCCTTGAAGTAGCTGCAATGGCTGGAGAGCATCTTCATCCCGGTATCTTCTACAATGGTGCGGTATTCCTGGGCAGTCATTCCATAAATTTTACCATCCACTTCCAGGCCAAAAGCTTCGATATATTCGAATCCGATATCCGCTAACTTACCCATGGTTCCGGCAAAGTCTTCCTTCAAAGCATCTCTCGCAGAATACACCTGCACCCCCATTGATTTTTTAGTGGCAGTTGCCAGACCCGGGTCTTCCATGACCACAGGTTCCTTTGATTCCTGTGATTTCTGGGTGCATCCTAAGGGTAGCAATAAACTGCCTGCGGCCACATAAGAACTGTGTTTGATAAAACTTCTGCGTGATTTCATAGTGACGATTTAGTTAAGCTGGCAAAATAGGGAAATTGTTTGGGAATTAGCAATTCGCAATTAACAATTAGCAATTGGCAGTGAGCAATGGAGGTTAGCGGCCTTTAACCATAGCTATAGCAGTGGTTTTAATTCTGCTAAGGTCGTGGGTATCAACTCTGCCACTGTGGGATGTATATGAACAGCCCGCTGAATTACCGTGTAGGGGGCATCGGCATACATGGTATCCAAAACGCTATGGATAACCTCATCTCCTTCAATACCTAAGATGGTGGCTCCCAGAAAGCGTTTGGTATCCGCATCCACCAGAAATTTCATAAATCCATAGGTTTCCCCTTTTTCCTTGGCACGGGCAATTCTTTTCATTGGGCGGCTGGCTACCAGGGCTTTAATACCCTGATCTCGCACCTGAGTTTCAGTAAGCCCTACCCGGGCCAAGGCCGGATCGGTGAACAGCCCGTAACAAGCAATGCGATCGCTGACTTTGCGGGGGTCATCATCCAACAAGTTAGCCGCCACTATTTCGTAATCGTTATAGGCAGTATGAGTGAAAGCACCGCGACCATTACAATCACCCAAGGCCCAGATCCCCTCCTCTGAAGTTTTCAGGAAATCGTCTACTTCGATAAAGCCTCGTTGGTCAAGAGTCACCTGGGTATGTTCCAAACCCAGATCGTCGGTATTTGGACGCCGGCCAGTGGCTATCAATAAATGGGAGCCGGAAACCTGGGGTGCCCCTTTTTCGCAGTCCACTTCAATGGTAATGTTTCCTTCTTTCCCCCGCCCTCCCAGACAAGTGGCATTAAAGCGAAACTCGATGCCCTCATCACTAAGCATCCTTTGTATTTCAGTACTTACTTCGGGATCTTCACGGGCTACTAACCGATCTCCCATTTCTATTATGGTGACTTTACTGCCGAAGCGCCGGTACATTTGGGCAAATTCCAGCCCAATATAACTGCCACCAATTACCATGAGGTGTTCGGGCACGGTGTCTATTTCCATCATCTCGATGTTTGTGCGAAATTGCGCCTCTTCAAATCCGGAGGGCACAAAAGGCCGGCCTCCTACATTAATAAATATTTTATCAGCCGTTAATGCTGTTTGGTTCACCTCAACGGTTTTGGCAGCAGTAAATCGAGCATGACCCTTAAAGACCGTTAAGTTAGCAGTATTTTGAAGCCACTTTTCCAGACCTAGATTGGATTGCTGTACCAACAGGTCTTTACGTGCTTTCACTTTCTCCATGTCCACACGCACATTTCCATCGATCAGCACACCGAAATCTTCCGCGCGACGGGCTACAAAGGCCGCCTTGGCGGATGCTACTAAGGCCTTGGTGGGGGTACAACCATTGTTAACACAGGTTCCTCCAAAGGCCCCTTTTTCGATAATGGCAGTTTTTAACCCGGATGCAGCAAGTCGAGCCGCCAATGAAGGTCCCGCCTGACCGGTACCTATTACTATTGCCTGAAATTGTTCCATAGTGGTGTGTTTTATTATAAATATAAGACTAAATAGGTCACCTCATTTTAAGGTGAGCATATTTTCGGATGTCAGTAGGAAATCAGGGGTCTTAACTGTTTTATAAATACGGATATGAAGTTAAACTAAACGAAAATATCATAAACAGGAATTTTTAGTGTGTTAGCAGAGGTCAGGTTTCAGAAGACCTTGTCAAGTGGCAATGAGGACTTGAGGACAAATTCAAGAACCAGTGGGTTTATTCCCTGGAGCATTCTCAAGTTGGGTTTTATGTTTAGGCTAGTGATGGCTCGGTTTTGGAAGTAAGCAACTAATTTTTTCCGTTTGCCATTGCTTAAGGCATCGCCTCCCGGGCGATGCTTTTTCAAATCTTGAGCGGCCTTTCCCGTCTAAAAAGTAAGGAAATAAAATTACCACACTATGTCTCGTTATATCCTAGGGCTGTTATTGCTTAGCTTAAATGTGGCTGTTTGGGCAAAATAGCCGTATATTATTCATTAATTATGCAAATAGATTCTCAGCTTAAACCGGATGACCTAAAACCGAAAATAGACCGTCTTAGCTCCTTGTCATCCCACAAAATCGAAAGCCTGAATTCTCAATTTGTTGGCACTTCCGGTTCACCGGTAGTGACGGTGAAGGGCACCTATCAGCCAAGAAGTTGGACTGACTGGACTCAGGGGTTTCAATATGGTTCTGAAATATTGCAATTCGATATGACTGGGGATCAATACTTCTTAGATATGGCAATTGGCCATATCAGGAACAAAATGACCCACCATGTCAGCCACTTCGGAGTGCACGATCATGGCTTTAACAACTTAAGTACTTACGGACATTTGCTCAGAATAGTAAATGAGGGGAAAATTCCCCTCGACGACTGGGCCAAAGAGTTCTGTATACTGGCTTTAAAAATGTCTGCTTCGGTGCAAGCTAACCGGTGGACCACCATACCGGAGGGGGGTTATATTTATTCTTTTAACGGCCCACACTCGCTGTTTGTAGATACCATCCGCACTATTAGAATACTGGTTACGGGCTACCTGCTAAAGCATTATTCATCCGGGGAAAACGACATTAAAATCAATTTGCTTAAAAGAGCTTACCAGCATGCCTTGGCCACTGCCAAATATTCCGTCTATTACGGTGAAGGACGTGACAATTATGATGTGTGGGGCCGAACTGCCCATGAAGCCCTCTTTAATGTCAACGACGGTAACTTTCGGTCTCCTGCTACCCAACAAGGTTACAGTGGATACTCCACCTGGACTAGAGGTTTAAGCTGGGCCATGTTAGGCTTTGCAGAGCAATTGGAATTTTTGCAAAGTACTACAGATTCTTCTGAATTGGAGGAGTTAGGTGGGAAAGACTTTTTGGAAGAAACCTTTCTTAAGGCCGCCAAAGCGACCTGTGATTTTTATTTGGACAACAGCGCCCTAAATGGTATTCCCTACTGGGATACCGGAGCGCCAGGATTATCTAACTTGACCGATTGGCGCCTGAAAAATGCTGATCCTTTTAATGACTGGGAGCCGGTTGACAGTTCGGCAGCGGTCATTGCAGCTCAGGGATTATTAAGACTCGGTCATTATTTAAAAGTAAACCAGTCCGAAGACGCTGCAAAGTACTGGTCTGCGGGTTTAACCATTGCCAATCATTTGTTTGATGAGCCCTACCTGAGCACCAACCCCCATCATCAAGGCTTGATCTTGCATTCCATCTACCACCGCCCCAGAGGGTGGGACCATATCCCGGATGGCAGCAAGATCCCCCATGGTGAATCCTGCATGTGGGGTGATTATCATGCCAGGGAACTGGCCTTTTATCTTAGTAAGGTAATACAAGGCGATTCCTATTACACATTTTTCAGCGGTATAACCAGGTAGTATGAGCAAATCAAAACCGAGATTTACCCGAGTTGCTCAATTGAAATCTGCTGGGGATTTTCTAACCCATCTCACTTCTATTAATGTGGAGCTACCTTTTGTGGCTCAATTAAGCTCCCCCGAGGCATCACCATTAGGCCGCCCCTACAAAATGCGTTCAGGTCAACAAATTGGCAACCGCTTTTGTATACTTCCCATGGAAGGCTGGGATGGAACCACTGATGGATTGCCCACGGAACTAACTAAACGAAGGTGGCATCACTTTGCCATTAGCGGTGCTAAATTACTATGGGGTTGTGAGGCCGTGGCGGTTCGACCTGATGGAAGAGCCAACCCCCATCAACTCATCATGAATAGCCGAAATCTTGATGCTTTCAAAGACCTATACCATGGTATAATTTCTGATCATGAAAAGAGATTCGGGTCATCATCCGATCTGTTGGTGGGATTGCAACTCACACATTCCGGGCGATTTGCCATTCCCGATACAGACAAACTTCGAAAGCCTAAGATCTTGTATAAACACTCCATCCTCAATAAGAGATTTAACATTCAGGAAGACTACCCATTAATGTCTGATGAGGAAATTGATCAGTTGATAGAGGATTATGTGAAGGCTGCGGAATTGGCCCAAAAGGCGGGTTTCCAATTTGTAGACATCAAGCACTGTCATGGGTACCTGGGACATGAGTTCCTAAGCGCCTATAAACGGGAGGGTAAATATGGTGGCTCACTGAAAAACCGTGTGCGCTTCCTTACCTCCATCGTTGAAGGTATTCAGGCCACCAGTAACATTCCAGTGGCCGTGAGGTTGAGCGCTTTTGACTGGATCCCTTTTACCAAACGAGATGATGGTATTGGAGCACCGGAGTACATGGATCGCTCTTATCACGAGGCTTTTGGTGGTGACGGCCAGGGTACCGGTATTGATCTATCGGAGGTTTTTGAAATGTTGGAATGTTTCCGTGATCTGGGTATTGAATTAGTGTGTATTACCGCCGGGAGTCCGTACTACGTGCCACACATTCAACGGCCGGCACTATTTCCTCCTTCGGATGGATATTTACCTCCCGAAGATCCACTGGCAGGTGTGGCTCGTCAAATTCATGTTACCCATGAAATCAAAAGACATTTTCCGAACCTGGCCATAGTGGGATCCGCTTATTCCTATTTGCAGGAGTGGCTTCCAAACGTAGCTGAAGCAGTGGTGGACACAGGTATGGCAGACTTTGTGGGTTTGGGGAGAATGGTGTTAAGTTATCCGGAAATGCCCGACGATATCTTAAAGGGCAAGCCCCTTACTAGAAAAAAAATATGCAGAACCTTTTCGGATTGTACCACCGCACCTAGGAATGGCATGATATCAGGGTGTTATCCTCTAGACCCATTTTATAAAGAAAGAGCAGAGGCCACTAAATTGAACCAATTAAAAGTAAATCCTGAGCTATGAATAAAAACGTTTTAATTACCGGGGGTTCACGAGGAATCGGCCTGGGAATCGCCAAAGAATTAGCGAAGTCCGGTTATAATCTCGCCATCAACGGTATGAGAAAACCGCAGCAGATACAAGGGGTAATTGAGGATCTGGCTAATATGGGAGTGGAGGTGATTTACTGTCAGGGAGATGTGTCCTCCTCCGCAGGAAGGGAGCAGATTCTGGATGCCACCCTTAGCAAGTTTGGGAGATTACATGTATTGGTTAATAATGCCGCAGTTGCGCCCCTGAAAAGGAATGATCTCCTGGAAACCACCGAGGAAAGTTATAGCAGAGTATTGGATACCAATTTGAAAGGCCCCTTTTTTCTTTCACAGATAGTGGCTCTGCATATGATCGAAAATAAGCAGCAAGATCCATCGTATAATGGCTGCATTATAAATATTTCATCGGTCAGTGCCACTATGGCCTCTGTAAATCGTGGCGAATACTGTCTCTCCAAGGCAGGACTGAGCATGTTGACCAAACTATTTGCTACTCGCCTGGGCAAGCATAATATACCGGTTTATGAAGTGAGACCGGGGATAATCAAAACCGATATGACCGCCGATGTCTTGGACAAATATGAGAAAATGGTGGATGAAGGATTAAACATTCAAGAGAGACTGGGTAGTGTGGAGGATGTTGGTAAGTCGGTATGCGCTTTGGTTGAGGGGTGGTTCCCTTATTCAAGCGGGCAGGTGGTGATGGTTGATGGTGGTTTAACAATACCCAGATTATAAAAAAACTGTGTCAAAAAAACGTATTTACGCGGTAAGGCTACTTGATACCCTGGCCATCCTGACTTTCATGGCCACCTTTACCTCACTGGTGATGCCTGATGGCCAGATCGAACCGCGGTTAGCTGGAATACCCTATACCATGTGGGCCGGCTTCCTGGTGAGCATTATATTGTTAGTCATGGCTTATTTAGTGTCGATAACCCGTAAAGGATCAAATGATGCTAACTAACTTCATTATCGTGGGTTTGGTCTATCTGACCATTTTAATTTTCCTAACCCGAATTACCCGGCTCAAAAAAAAGACCACTTCCAGTTACTTGTTGGCTGGCGGCAACATAGGGGCGGTTATTGGTTTATTCACTACCGCTGCTACCCTTTTTAGTGCTTTTACCGTAGTGGGTATGCCGGATTTTTTCCGCTCTCAGGGGGTCGGTGCTTGGATTTTCCTGGCGGTTTCAGATGCCATGATGGTCTACGTATTGATTAGAATAGGAGAATTAGTCCGGCGAAAGGCCAGGGGTCTTAATTTCCAGGGAATGTCCGGCTTAATGGTGAGCACTTACGGGACAAAATTTGCAGGGTATGTAGCCTTTGGCGGAGCACTCATCTTTTTAGTTCCTTATATAGCGGTTCAGATCAGTGGTATTTCCATTTTCCTTAATGCCGCCTTTCCGGATGCTTTCCCGGTGTGGGTGTGGAGCTCCATTATTGTGGGAATCATGATACTTTACAGTGAGACGGGTGGGCTTAGAGCCATCATGTATAACGACACGCTGCAAGGTGTTATCCTATTTGTGGTGATATGGATCATTGGCTGGAACTGTTTAAGCCACTTCGGAAGTATCTCCTCTATGTTCAGCAAGGTAGAATCTGTAAAGGCCGAGTTGTTATCGACTCCCGGTCCTAATGGATTGTTCACCTCACAGTTCCTCATAATTTCGGCTATTGCCATAATCTTCCTCCCGTTTACCCAGCCGCAAATATCTACCCGAGTGATTATTATGAAAAGCAGTTCAGCACTACGCCGGATGGCTATTGGCTTAGGGATTTTTGCTATTTTGGTGATCCTGCCTACTATGCTCATGGGTATGTATGGAGCGGTTTTATATCCTAATGCTTCCACTCAGGAATTTATCGGTCAGGTACTGTTGTATGATCAAGCTTCGGGAATAGCAGCTTTGGGTCTGATCGGCCTGATTGCGGCAGCTATCTCCACCTCCGACTCTCAAATATTTGCCCTGGGCACTGAGCTAAGGTCGCTGCTAAACCTGGAAGATCAAAAAGCTCTTTTCATCACCCGCATCTTTATAGTGGTCTTTGGTGTACTGGCCTTGGTTTTTTCCATTATCAGTTCTGAGCACTTAGTGCTGCTGGCGCGAACCAGTTTTGCCGGTACCGCTATGATGGGCCCCATGATCCTGGTGGGTATCCTCAGCTCCCACAAGCCTTCGAGGTTGATGCCGGTGTTAACCGTAGTGGCCCTGATGGCATTTATACTGGCAAAAGCGGGAATTATCCCTGCCAGAATTTGGATCTTGGATATTGAAATATTCTTGTTTTTGAGCTTGTCAATAGGGGTTCTGTTCGAAAAGAGAAGTGCTTTGCTGCGTCGGTCCTAGGTACAATTCCTTTTACATGACCTGGAATTATTTAAACTTTAGAATTTGTCACCGCGGCAGCCACCCAAAACAATACCGTTGGGGGTGATGCCAACATTGTTCCCTTTGCATATGTGCTAGATCTCACGCCAGTGGACATCTCCGGGAGTATCAAAAGGTAAAGAAAGCTGTATTGGAACAGATAAATTCCTAATTTATATCCAACTTGTACCGGTTTGAAGTTGCATGATCAAGGTATAGGCGGAGGTTCAATTATAGTAAATTGAATCAAGGGATTATCAACAGCTTTAAGACATGAATAGAATCTTTAAGGCGCTACTGGCCATTGGGCCGGGTATATTTGCCATTGGGTATACCATTGGAACGGGGAGCGTGACTTCCATGATCGTAGCCGGCAGCTCATACGGGATGCAATTGCTATGGGTACTTTTTTTAAGTTGCCTATTTTCTTGGGTAATGATGGAGGCTTACGGTCGATATGCCATTGTTACTGGTGAAACTGCTCTTTTTGGTTTTCGGCAACATTTGCGTTTCGGAAAAATAGCCTGTTATCTTATCATTATTGGGGTGGTCTTTGGCCAATGGAATTCATTAATAGGTATTTTAGGCATTTCATCAAATGTTATTTTTGAAACCCTAAACCTGTTTTTCCCGGCCCTAGAACAGTACCAGTATACCTTAGTACTGGTGATAGCGGTGATCATCATTGTCGTTATGAACGTGCTATTGTGGGTCGGCAAATACAACTTTTTTGAAAAAGTACTGATCTTTTTCGTCACTATTATGGGGATATCGTTCTTATTTTCCCTGTTTGTGGTCCTGCCTCCCACTAAAGAAATTCTAAAAGGGATGCTGCCCAGTATACCACAAGTGGAAGGAGGTCGGATGTTGGTGGCAGCATTCGTTGGCACTACTATGGCCGCAGCTACCTTCTTGTCAAGACCTTTATTCATAAAAGGCAAGGGATGGGGTATGGACCATATGCGCAATCAAAAACGGGATGCCATGTCCGCAGCTTTATTGATCTTTTTCATTAGTGGGGCGATTATGGCAGTTTCCATGGGGGCCATGTACTACCAGGGACAAACCGTAGATAAAGCTTTAGATATGGTCTATGCCCTGGAACCTGTAGCCGGAAAATTTGCCATTGCTATATTTCTGTTGGGAACCATGAGTGCCGGTCTCTCTTCCATATTCCCAATTATGATGATAGCGCCCATGTTAATAGCTGATTTCCAATCGGGAAAGTTGGATACTAAAAGCACACAGTTCAGGGTGCTGGTAATAATTGCCAGTATCATAGGCTTGATAGTACCCATATTGGATGCGAATCCGGTACAAGCCCAAATTTTGACACAGGTTTTTAATGTATTTGTACTACCATTGGTCATTGTTGGGATCATGATTTTGGTGAACTCCAAAAGACTAATGGGTGCATATCGCGCCGGAATTATCCTGAATGTTGGAATGGCCGCGGCATTTGTATTCTCCTGTGTTATTTCTTATAACGGTGTTTTAGGGGTGATTCAATACTTTCAGAACTGAACCTTAACAAGCCACTAATAAGTATTCCCGCCATTTCTCTATAAATATCATTGGTTTGGTTGACCAAGGTCAACGACATTTCTCCAACAAGGGATGAACTTTGAAGTTGCATCAACCAGAAACTACCACTATGAAAAAGCTATTGTATTTTTTGCCATGGGTTGCTGTCGGACTGATCAGTTGCGATGGTGATGATGAAGTCCCTTCCAATTGTATTGAACCGATGGGAGCTATTGTAACCGAAACCCGCACCGTAAGCGATTTCGAGGATATTTCCTTGACCGGGATCGGCAATATATTCCTTACGCAAGGCGCTCCACAACAATTAAGTGTGGTTACACACGACAACCTGCTCTCCATGATCACCACTAATGTGGTAAATGAAGAATTGCAAATTGATCTGGTAGGCTGTATTGATGGGAATATAACCCAGTTGGATTATGTCATTACCATTCCGGACATTGAACATCTGGAAATTAATGGAGTGGGAAATATAACCGGCCAAAATGACTTTGATTTGGATAAGCTTGAGATCAGCCTGGACGGCGTGGGCAATGTGATCGTCAGCGGATCCTCTGATACTTTGGAGATTGTAAGTTCAGGAGTTGGTAATATTATGGCCTTCGACCTTATCAGTCAAATATGTGAGGTGGACCTTATTGGGGCGGGAAATATAGAAGTGACCGCAGAGTCAGAACTGGATGTTAACATCAGCGGCTCCGGAAATGTCGCTTACAAAGGAAATCCCGCCATCGACGTAAACATTACAGGCTCCGGCAATTTGATAGATGCCAATTAACCTCCTGTTTTACTTCAGGACCGAATATATCAACCAATACATATTAAAACCGTATATTGGTACGGTAAAGTATGCCTTCCTTTAAACGTATATGTCAGTACAGCCTATTATCATGGGCGGTAGCCATTTTACTGTTACACTCTCTGGTGCCGCATCAGCACCATTCCAGTCCTTTATTAGAGCCCTCCATTACTAATTGTACGCCCACTGAAAGTGGATTTTTAGGATTTTTGGGTAAAGTATTCCATCAGGATCTGGGCGATGAGCATTTGGAGAACTTCAAGCATACAAATAAGGTGAGTTTTAACGCTTACCTGATCCCTTTTATTACTACTCTTAGTTTTGAATTCTCACCCATAGTCACTGAGATCACCGGACCAATTGTTCTATCGGAAGAGCAATCATTGCCGTCGCCCGCTATCATAGGTCCACAGCTGCTCAGAGGCCCGCCAGGCGCCTGAAGCTCTTCCATTTAGTCTGTTAACAATCTCCATACCCCGCCCAGTGGCTGTGTACGGGCCTAAGCATAAACATAAGGTGGTTCACTCCATCTTGATAGGCTAATCACCATCCTTAATTTGATCATAAACCTTTCATATCATGATCGCATCAATTATCGGATTTAGTATCCGCCATAAACTTATCATCATCTTTTTTGTGATCGCCTGGGTCGCCTGGGGCGTTTACTCACTAACCAAAATACCTATCGGAGCGGTGCCGGATGTTACCAACAATCAGGTTCAGGTCCTTACCACCTCCAGAAATCTTTCCACTCTGGATATTGAACAATTCATCACCTATCCGGTGGAGCTGGAGCTCAGTAACCTGCCGGGAGTGGAAGAAATTCGCTCCATTTCAAAATTTGGTCTTTCGGTAGTAACGGTGGTATTTGAAGACGATATGGGCACCTATCTTCCCCGGCAATTAATTGCTGAAAAGCTTAAATCAGCTATTGACAACATACCCAAGGGGTTCGGCTCTCCGGAAATGGGCCCCATTACCACCGGACTGGGGGAAATATACCAGTACGTACTGGATGTAGAGCCTGGTTACGAGCAGCGCTATTCAACCATGGATTTGAGGACCATTCAGGATTGGATTGTAAAGAGACAGCTTTCAGGAATTCCCGGAGTAGTGGAGGTCAACACCTGGGGGGGCTTCCTAAAGCAATATGAAGTGGCCATTGACCCTGAAAAACTGAAGGCCATGAATATAACCATGCG
>JAOTYN010000448.1 GCA_029861825.1 Cyclobacteriaceae bacterium | reverse complement strand
ATTATCTCCAGAGAGGAGATGTGCTGGGCTTGCTGCCTCCCAACACCAAATTGTTGTGGGCGCATAAAGCGTCTGATTTGGGCGAAGACAGTGGACTTAGCGGCCAGCCATTAGAATTGCTGGCTATCCGTACGGAAAGAGGGAATCAAGCTCCTTTAACGGGAGAAGTGATCACCAATGCCTGGCAGGACTATGACGAACGAGGCCGGCCGGCCGTGTATATGTCAATGAATGCTACCGGAGCCCGTAAATGGGGCAAAATGACCGCCGCGGCAGCAAATTCGCAGACCCGAATCGCTATAGTGCTGGATAATTATGTTTATTCTGCACCCGGTGTGGATGAAGAAATACCCAATGGCAGTTCAGTGATTTCTGGTAATTTCACTATTGAAGAAGCTTCCGACCTGGCTAATGTACTTAAAGCAGGAGCTTTGCCCGCACCAACCAAGATTGTGCAGGAAGCCATAATAGGACCTTCGTTGGGTAAGGAGGCCCAATCGCAGGGGATCAACTCTATACTCATCGGTATGGCATTGGTCGTGGTATTTATGGTCTTATATTACGCTCGTGGCGGCTTGGTGGCTAACCTGGCTCTATTGTTTAATGTGTTCTTCATATTAGGAGTACTGGCTCAGTTAAACGCCGCATTAACGCTACCGGGGGCCGCTGGTATCGTACTTACTATCGGTATGGCCATTGATGCCAATGTGCTGATCTTTGAACGGATCCGGGAGGAACTCAGGTTAGGTTCGAAATTGAAATCCGCCATAAACACTGGATACAAAAAAGCCTATAGCTCCATTATAGATGCCAATGTTACCACCTTCCTCACCGCGGTGATCTTATATGTGCTGGGACAGGGTCCTGTTAAAGGATTCGCAATCACCCTAATGATCGGTATTGTCTGTTCGTTCTTTTCCGCGGTATTTATCTCCCGGGTATTTGTTGAGTGGATGTCCAGGAAGGGGGACCAGAGCAAGATGAATTTCACATCGCCCATATCTAAAGATTTTCTCAGCAATCTTAATATCGATTTCCTAGGTAAAAGGCGTATTGCCTATATGTTTTCGGCCATCGTATTGACCGTTGGAATTGCTATCATGGCTACGTCCGGTCTGAACTTTGGTGTAGATTTCCTGGGAGGACGGTCTTACGTAGTAACTTTCAATGATGCCGTAGTAGCTTCGGATTTAAAGGCTGCCTTGGCCGATGACTTTGACAATACTACACCTGATGTGAAAACTTTTGGTGGCAACAATGTGTTAAAGGTTACCACCAGTTATCTGATAAATGAAGATAATGCCACGGTGGATACCCAGGTTGAAAGTGCATTGATTGCCGGAATTGAGGATTTCACGGGTCAATCCTATATAAAGGACGACACTAAGGTCGATGCCGAGCATTTTACTATATCCAGCTCTTCCAAAGTGGGAGCCACTATAGCGGACGATATTCAGAATGCCTCACTAAAATCCATGGGCTTCTCGTTGGCGGTGATCTTCCTGTATATATTCGTAAGGTTCCGGAAATGGCAGTTTGGCTTTGGAGCCATCGTGGCCTTGGTTCATGATACCCTGGTGGTGTTATCGGCTTTCGCCATCGCAGGGTTACTGGGTTTCAAATACGAGGTGGATCAGGTGTTCATTGCGGCGTTATTGACCATTGTTGGTTATTCGATCAACGATACGGTGGTGGTATTTGATCGCATCCGGGAAAACTTAGAGTTGAACCATAAAAAGGATCTGGTCGAGAACTTTAATCATGCCATTAACAATACCATGAGTAGAACATTGATTACCTCACTGACCACTCTAGTAGTGGTGATCATTTTACTGATATTTGGCGGTGCTGTGCTAAAAGGATTTAGCTTCGCACTATTAATTGGTATTCTGGTGGGAACTTATTCTTCCGTATTTATTGCTACCCCTGTAGTAGTGGATTTGGTTTATAAGAAAGATAAACGGTCCAAAGCTGTTACAGAACCCAAGGCAACAGCGGTTTCCACTGCTTAACAAGCATCGAAAAGGGCTGAAATTCAGCCCTTTTTTTTATGTTAATTTTTGAGGTTAAGTCCCAGTTCGTCTAGTTGGTCCGGACCAACAGTACTGGGGGTGTCGATCATCACATCGCGGCCTGCATTGTTTTTGGGGAAGGCGATGAAATCTCTGATGCTGTCTGCTCCTCCAAACAATGCACACAACCGGTCAAACCCGAAGGCAATACCTCCGTGGGGAGGAGCTCCGTATTCAAAAGCCTCCATTAAGAAACCGAACTGGGCTTTAGCTTCTGCTTCAGAAAATCCCAGATGCTTGAACATGGTTTGTTGGAGATCCCGGTCATGAATACGAATAGAACCCCCGCCGATCTCCACACCATTGATAACCAAATCATAGGCATTGGCCCGTACTGTGGAAGGATCGGAATCCAGGAGGGCTAAATCTTCAACTTTAGGCGAGGTAAAAGGATGATGCATGGCGTGATAGCGTTGTGTTTCTTCATCCCACTCCAACAGGGGGAAATCCACTACCCACAACGGCTGAAAATTGTTAGCATCCAGTAAATCCAGGCGCCTGCTCATTTCCAGTCTCAGTTCCCCCAATGCCTTTAGAGTATGGTTTAGTGGTCCTGAAAGAACCAGCATTAGGTCACCCTTGCCGGCTCCTGCGGCCTCTGCCCATGTTTGTAAGTCAGATTGCTGATAAAACTTATCAACCGATGATTTGTAACCCTCGTCGGGCAAGCATTTTACATACACCAAGCCCTTGGCCCCGATTTGTGGTCTTCTTACCCAATCTGTGAGTCCATCCAACTGTTTTCTGCTGTATTCAGCAGCTCCCGGAACACAAATCCCCATAACAGCTTCAGCCTCGTCGAAAACCTTAAAACCCTTCCCTTGTACGGTGGAAGTAAGATCTTGTAACAACATTCCAAATCGAGTATCAGGCTTGTCAGATCCATATTGAGACATGGCCTGCCGGTAATCCATGCGCTGGAAATCCCCTAATTCAATGCCTCTCACTTCCTGGAATAGATGTTTTACTAACCCTTCGAATGTAGCCAAAACATCACCCTGCTCCACAAAAGACATCTCACAATCTATCTGGGTGAACTCCGGCTGCCGGTCGGCCCTTAAGTCTTCATCCCTGAAACATTTTACGATCTGATAATAGCGATCAAAGCCGCTCACCATCAGGAGCTGTTTAAATGTCTGGGGGCTCTGAGGCAATGCATAGAATTCTCCAGGGTTCATGCGGCTGGGTACCACAAAATCCCGGGCTCCTTCCGGAGTAGATTTAATTAAAACAGGGGTTTCGATATCAATGAAGCCCTGATCATCCAGGTAAGTTCGAGTAGCTCGATTAATTTGATGCCTAAGCTCAAGGTTTTGTCGCACCACATTTCGACGCAGATCCAGGTATCGGAATTTCATACGCAGGTCCTCTCCGCCGTCGGTTTGGTCTTCAATAATAAAAGGAGGAACCTTGGAAGCGTTGAGTATGGTCAGCTGGTCTACAGCAATCTCCACCTCTCCTGTAGGGATAT
>JAOTYN010000447.1 GCA_029861825.1 Cyclobacteriaceae bacterium | reverse complement strand
TTTCCCATTGCTGGTTGTCATTAACCCATTTTTGGATCCACCGTCGTCCGTGGTCGAAAGCATCTTCCAAATCGTTCTCTTTTACTTTGGGAAACACGATACTTTCCAAGGGGTACATGTCGAAGTACTTTTGTGGCACCTCCCAGGGATCATGAGGCTTCCAGGTTCCGGTTGCCAGAAAGAAAGGTTTATCATGTTCAAGGCTGAGCTGATAGCGAGCCCAGTCGACCACATGGAAGTCCGCCATTTTTTCATCGGGAACAGGTACGGGGCCCCAGGTCCACCATCCTTCACCTCCGGGCCTGGTTTCGTTGTCTACTTCCTCGGGATAAATAGTCTCCTTGGGCGCCCGGATTTGGTAGGGGTGAGAAATATAAGCACTGGGGAAATAGAAATCCCAGTTGGCCGGTTCGATTTGACTGGTTGGAGTCCAGGGTGGCGCTTGACTGTGATAGATTTTTCCTGCACCCAGCGTCTTATAGCCCCGATGCTTAAAGAATTGCTCCAAGGTCTCTACCGTGCTCAGCGCTTCAAATTCTCGCCATTTTGGACCATCGCCCCAATGCACGTTCTCAGCTCCTGACCGGGTATGATGTACACCTGTTAAAATGGCTGCACGAGTGGGGGCGCAGGCAGGTGCAGGTGTGTGAGCGTTGGTAAAAATCATGGAGTTGCCAGCAAACCGGTCCAGGTTTGGGGTGTGGATCTTCATCCCGGAATGACCTTCCATGAAACCCACCCAATCGTTAAGATCATCGACAGCAATGAACAAAATATTAAAAGGCTTTTCCGGTTCATCCGTGGATCTTGCACACCTTGTCAAGGTCAACAGCATGAATGCCATCAATAGCATTGATAGTAGATGGGTTCTAGAAATCATAATGAAAGATGTTTCCCGCTAATATCTAGAATTGAAATCACTATCACAACTGGAATCCTATCCACCCTTAAAGGGAGACGTTCCATCTAACGATTTATGTCACTAGCTGACTGTGGATAACAATTAGATAAAATCTACCTCACCGGTACTCAAGCTGTAGTAGGCCGGGACCAACTGCACTTTGCCGGAAGACACGGCCTCCCCGATGATTGCCGATCTGTTTTTCAATTCCTCAGCATTGAGTTGCGCATTTTTTTTCACCACTGACTCCACAGAGGCGCCCTCACCACAAGCGGCTATAGCCGGGGTTATATGCGAAAGTAGGTGATTGAGATTATATCCGTTGTCTCCTCCACCCAGGGCTGCCGACACTGCGCCGCAACTTTCATGTCCCATCACCACGATGATCTCCGTCCCCAGGTGTGCCACCGCATATTCAATACTGGCAATAGATGAACTATTGGCCACATTACCAGCTACTCGTATTACAAATATTTCACCTAGTCCGGTGTCGAAAGCCAGTTCCGGTACTACCCGGCTGTCGGCGCAGCTCAATACAATGGCATACGGTGATTGGCCACCGGTGAGCTCCCCGCGACGGTTTCCATCTTGGAGGCCATTTTCAAGCTGGTTATTTACAAATCGGCGGTTGCCGTCCTTAAGTCTGTTGAGGATGTTTTCTTTAGTCATTTTAAAAGTAGTTTACATTTGAACATTTAATACTTCAGGAAATTGCTGGGGAATACTCTCATGATCTTCGTCGAGCAATTGCCTTAAATCTATTTCTATACCTCTGGAAATGGTGGAAATAGGCACGTCATTGGCCGACCCCTCAAAGGGATTTTCACCCACCCGGCCTATGCGTTCCATGGTATGGAACACCCAGGATACCGCTGCACAGAAAGGCACTGCCAGCCAGATAAAACCCGATCCGATTAAGGGAAATGATTCGATGAGGTTTTGTCCAATTCGGGCAAATTCCGGGACGATCCCGAAAGGAAGTAGTACCAGGAATATCCGAACAAAGGAATATGATAAGGTGGCATATTGACGAGGATAAGGAAAATTTTTTATCCGTTCTGATTTTCCCTGAAGCGTAAATAACTCTTCCAATAGATTTTCAAGTTCCAAAAAGGAGAATTCCCACAATATACCTTTTTCCTTCAACTCCTTTAGATGCCGGGATTGCAGATACAGCAGGGCAGCAGATTTATTTTTCTTGGAAAGCACGTATTCCCATTCTCTTGTAGATAGATAAGGAATCAGATCGTCTTCCAGGGAGAAAACTCTTTCCGGAATATGCATAATTGAAGCCCATTCCCTGTTGGTGTGCGCTTTCTCAAATTCCTCCCACTTGCGGGGCTCTCGCATAGCATGTCTCAATGCAGTGAGCCAGGCGATGTGCCGGTAAACTAAGGTCTTACGGATGTGTATTAACTCTTCATCAGGAAGTGGGTTGCCGGCATATTCATTGGTGATCATGTCCTTGGTTTTCATGCCCCAGCTGCGGGAACTGTTCACGATTCCGCCCCAAATTTTACGGGCTTCCCAAATACGACCATAAGCTGAATTGTTCTGAAATCCTATCATGAAAGCTACCGCGGTACCGATTAAAGCTACTGGTGTCCAGGGGACATTCAGGAATGTATACCCTAATAGGTCGTAGAGTACTGTGATTATTGCGGTGGATAAGGTAAAGGTGATGATCTCCCACCGGGTCCACAATACCATATCTTTTACGGAGTATCGACTCTTGGTTAGCATTTTTTTTAGTTTGAGTTTGGAAACCCCTAAACATATTTGATTATCCTGGAATTTAAAAATACATGGATTACTAGTTAACTGTTCCCAGTCAATTTGGTTTAAATCAAATATTTAAAATCTATTCATCTTCAGTACGTGTATGCGTGAGCACAACGGTCTTATGTTAGAAATATATTTTTTAATATGGGATTAAGTAAACTCTTTTTGTTAGTTTCTAAAATCGTGAATGTTTTGGAAACTAAGTATCTATTTTTAAGTCAGGTCCAGGTATCGGATGGACCGTTTATTTTAGAATTGTTAAACAGTCCTTCGTGGCTCAAATATATCGGTGACCGGGGGGTAAAGGATCTGAATGCTGCTGAACACTACATTAAGTACAACATCATAAACAGTTATCAGGAACACGGATTTGGGCTTTACAAGATAACCCTGAAGGAATCGGGAGAATCCCTTGGACTTTGCGGATTACTCAAAAGAGATTATCTGGATTATCCGGATTTAGGCTTTGCTTTGATGCCGCAACATGAGAGGCAGGGATATGGACATGAAGCAGCTCAGTCAATTATGCTTCTAGCGAAGGAGCAGCTAGGATGCTCCAAGTTGTATGCCATTACCTCAAAGGACAACGGCAGATCTCAAAAACTGCTGCAAAAACTGGGTTTCAGCGCTCATGGTTCGGTTGTTAACCCTGAGGGTCAAACTGTGAGTTTGTTTCAATGGGCGAGTAGCAATGTTTAATCCTACAAAGTCTCCCGAGCTCCCATCAAGTCCCCGTTAGTCCCTGACTTGTTCCGGGATCTGAGTCCTGCACTGTGGGATATCCTAACCTAAATTTGTATCTTCTTAACTCATACTCACAACACCATGAGACAAGTTGAAACCATCATCGACATTCAATGTCCG
>JAOTYN010000061.1 GCA_029861825.1 Cyclobacteriaceae bacterium | reverse complement strand
AAGGATTCTATCAGGAAAATCGAAAACTCAACTTCCCGAGTAAGGGACCGGAGCACCTATAAGTTGGTGCAAACGCCCCAGACTTTCGATATTTTCAAATTAGCCAAAGCATATGAACAACCCGAGCAAGAAGGATTCACAGATGATGCCAGTGTATGGGAAGCTGCTGGTCATAAAGTTACCTTGTTTGAAGGTTCTTATGAAAATCTAAAGATCACCACGTTCCATGACCTGGTGGTGGCAGAAGTATTATTGAAATTTATTTAAGCTTTTAAAGAGTTCCCCGCTGATGGCCCCAAGCGGTTGATTTAATATTCATCCTCGTTAAAAAAGAAATCTTCTTTGGTTGGATAATCTGGCCATATCTCCTCAATATTCTCATAAGGCTGACCATCATCTTCCAATTCCTGTAGATTCTCCACCACCTCCAATGGGGTGCCTGTTCGGATTGAATAATCTATCAATTCATCCTTAGTTGCTGGCCATGGGGCATCTTCAAGATAAGATGCCAATTCTAATGTCCAATACATAGATCTAATTATTATCATTCAGCCTGATTCAGTACAGGCTAAAAATTGTCGTGCAAAAATATAATTAAAAAGAAAAAAACAAATACAAAACTCTATTTTCTTATTACTTTTTTGCTACACCAAATACAGTGCCGTTTTCTCTAACCAATGATCTGCCGGTCCAAAAAGTTCAAAATCATCAACACTGGAATCGAAAGGCATCTAATTTGGTTTAGTTGTATTTAATATCATAACCATTATACGGCATTTTATAACGTGCGTTTGAAAAATATGTCCTTTATTTCAAAGTTGTTGAATCCCTTGAAACATGTCCATACTGCCAATACTCGTCCATTTTATCCAATTCGATAGCTTGGAGCGGTTTTGTCAACTGATGTAAGTTGGGCTGACCGGCATCGATCCAGCAGGTATACCAAAAATCACCTACAAACTTGATAGCCGCCCGAACTTTGTGCTCCACCTGACGGTTCAACTGCCGGTGATAAGCTCTTGAAAAACGTCGGCTGTAAACCTTAACCACCTGCTTATTGCGCTGCTCATAGCCAAACTTTGAATCTGGGGGAAATGCCATAGACAGTCTTTTTTCAATCTTCAATACGGAATCCACCCCGTTGTACGAACTCCAAAGGACATCCCATAGATCACAGTAATAATTGTTCCGGTATCGGGCTTTACCCACCCACAGGTCGAAACTGTCCCAGAATAACTCGGGGATCCTGGTTTCCCAAAAACCATGTATCCCATGCTGGCCACTTTTTTGACCATTATAGTTGGAGGTAGTGTGCAGGGGCACGTGTGCATCAGCGATGTAGTGACCGGCGTCTGCCGATAGAGATATGACAGCCGCTGCATCTTGAGAGACCATAGCCTTGGTGAGTTTAAACTTGATAAAGCGAAGATGCCATGGTAGGATTCCGTGAGCCTGCATGGAGTCACTGGGAAATAACTCTTGAGCCTCCGCCCAATGTTCAGGAACTCCCGGTCCATAATAATCCAGGTCTATGTAGTGTCTAGGCGCTTCCTCATTAATTGCATAGCGCCGTTGATCCGCTCTTACCGCCCCTTGAGTAATCTCGTGGATATGATATTTATAGAAAGATACCATGGTAGGAGGCAGCGTAAACACCGCCAGGCGGTTAATCATTTTATGGGAGTGAAATCCCCAGGTGGCGGAGGGGTAAGGCTCTGTATTTGCAAAGCCCAAGATCAGTAGAAAAAATAGCCAGTTCATATTATTATTAGTCTAAAATAGTAGAGGACAATTTCAATTGCATATTTTGTGAATAAAAATATTAATACTAAATTTGCACTCCCAAACGTTGAAAGAATATGGCAAATCATAAATCTGCATTAAAGCGTATACGCTCAAGTCAGACCAAACGCCTGAGGAATCGCTATCAAGCGAAAACCGCCAGGACTTTTGTGAAGCGATTGAAGGAGACCACCGATAAGAAGGAAGCAGAAGATCTATTGAAAAAAGTTTCATCCATGTTGGACAAATTGGCTAAGAGGAACATTATCCATCCAAAAAAAGCCGCCAATAATAAGTCCAAGCTTACCAAAATGGTAAACAGCATGTAACAATACAATCAACCAAACCTAAGCCTTACTCAATTTTCTGAGTAAGGCTTTTTTTTTATATACTGTCAAGACCTAGCTTGTGGGCAAGTGGCAGAAAACTTTAAAATTTCCCAATGGGCTCGCGAAGACCGTCCCAGAGAAAAGCTGATACTACGAGGAGCCAAGGCCTTAAGCACAGCCGAACTGTTGGCTACTCTCATTGGGTCCGGAAACGGAAAATTCAGTGCCTTGGACTTAGCCAGACAAGTGCTGAAATATTGTGATAATGACCTGAGTCGACTAGCCGGACTGGAATACCATGACTTGGTCCGTTTCTCTGGCATTGGGCCAGCCCGGGCGGTGGCTTTGGTCAGCGCTATGGAAATAACTCGGCGACGAAAAAACCCGGAACAGCGATCTAAAATTAAGATTACGGGATCCAACGATGTATATCATTGCATGCAGGATTATCTTCTGGATCAGAAGATCGAAACCTTCTGGGTGCTATACCTAAACAGGGCCCACCACCTGCTTCACCGTCAATTGATCAGTCAGGGAGGAGTATCCGGCACATTAGTAGATCCTAAATTGGTTTTCAAACACGCCCTAGACCACTTAGCCAGCGCCTTGATTGTGGTACACAATCATCCGTCAGGGCAGCTTAGACCCAGCGAAGCCGACCGCAAACTCACCGACAAACTCGCTGAAGCCGGCAGGATTATGGAAATTCCAGTTTTGGATCATCTGATTTTCAGCAATTCCGGTTATTTTAGCTTCGCGGATGAAGCTTTAATCTAAAATCATGCAAGCTACTAAAAAACTCACCTGGGGTGCCGGGGTAGTGGTCTTGATCATTATGATCTACTCATTGGTTTTCAAGAACACTCCCGATTACATAGGCAGCATCCTTGAACACCGTGCAGAAGTCGATACCTTCATGGGAAGCAGTGGCGATTCTCCACTTCCCGACACTCTTAAGTCGGACTTTCAGGGTCTCAACTATTTTGAGATTAAGGAGGAATTCAAGGTAAAGGCTCACCTGGACGAGATACCTGATCGGCAAACCCTCACTCTGGGCACCAGTGACGGCGCTACCCAGGAATATGTTAAATACGCCTATGCCAAATTCGATCTAAGCGACACCAGCTTGCAGCTATTGGTACTAAAGTCGGAGGACGATCAGGGCGAGAGCTATTTTTTTATTCCATTTAGTGACTTGACCAGCGGTGAGCAATCCTACGGAGGGGGGAGATACCTGGAAATACCATTTTCTAATGACAAGCAATTAGAAATTGATTTTAATCTGGCCTTTAGCCCTTATTGTGCCTACAGCGCCAAATTCAGCTGTCCGCTACCCCCTGCTGAAAATCACTTGCAGGTGGCAATCACCGCCGGTGAAAGAAATTTCCGGTAATCACGATACCGGGTTTGCAATAAATTTTTAATTTTACCGCCTTTAACTGCTGTCCATGAAGATCTCTGTTAATTGGCTTAAAGACTATATCGAGCTTCCCGAATCCGTTCAGGAAATCTCTGACATATTAACAATGTCGGGATTGGAAGTGGAAGGCCTTGAGGAATACCAGGAAGTGCCTGGAAGTCTCCAGGGTTTGGTGTTGGGTAAAGTCATGAGTTGTGACAAGCATCCTGAGGCCGATCGATTAGTAATCGCCACAGTAGATGTGGGAGGGGACCAACCGCTTTCCATTGTCTGTGGAGCGCCAAATGTAGCTACAGGGCAAACCGTGGTGGTCGCTCCTGTTGATACCACCCTACACCCTAACCAGGGAGAACCCTTTAAAATAAAACGAGCCCAGATTCGGGGGGAGGTCAGCGAAGGAATGATCTGTGCTGAGGACGAAGTTGGTCTGGGTACGGATCACCAGGGTATTATGGTGCTGGATACCGATCTGCCGCCGGGAACCCCGGCCAACGATTACTTTGAAATCGAAACCCACCAAGTTTTGGAGATAGGCCTTACCCCTAACAGAACCGATGCTATTTCCCATTTGGGGGTATGCCGGGATCTTAAGGCCATACTGGAACGCGCCATACATTGGCCTGATCTTGATTCATTCCAGCCCGATTCCCAGAAGAATCCCATCACCGTAAAAGTAGAAAATACTGAAGCTTGTCCCAGGTACTCAGGTCTGAGTTTCGAAAACCTTGAGATCAAAGATTCTCCTAAGTGGCTCCAGAATAAACTGCGGTCTATCGGATTAACACCCATAAACAATGTGGTGGATATAACAAACTTCGTAAATCATGAAATGGGGCAACCCCTACATGCCTTCGATGCCGATCATATCGCCAGGGACACGGTTTTAGTTAAAACACTGCCACAAGGATCGAAATTCACTACCCTGGATGAAAAGGAGAGGGAATTGAATGATTTCGACCTCATGATATGCGACGGGGAAGAAAAAGGCATGTGCATAGCCGGGGTGTTTGGCGGGATCTCCTCTGGTGTTACGGAAAAGACCACCCGTCTTTTTTTGGAATGTGCTTATTTCAGCGCTGACTACATCAGAAAGACCGCGCAATTCCATGGTTTAAAAACCGATGCCTCTTTCCGCTATGAACGCGGTACAGATCCCAATCTAACAGTGGTAGCGTTAAAAAGAGCTGCCATGCTCATTAAGGAAATGGCCGGAGGTCGGATCGTGTCGGATCTGATCGACATATATCCTCAGAAGGTGGATCCCGTGGAAGTGAAGGTTACCTATAAAAACGTAGACCGCCTAATCGGCAAGAGTATTGAGCCTCAACAAATCCAAAGCATACTTACTAATCTCGATTTTCAGCTCAAGGATGCGGATCAAGAGGGTTTTGTAGCGGTTGTTCCTACATACCGAACGGAGGTTACCCGCGAAGCCGATGTGATAGAGGAGATCCTGCGCATTTATGGATACAACAACATTGAGCTGCTACCCCACTATGGCTCTAAGTATCTGGCGGAATTTCCTGCACAAGATACCGATAAGACCCGTTTCGGATTGTCCAAAATGCTGGCTGCTCAAGGGTTTTGGGAAATCTATACCAACTCTCTGACCAAGCCAGTATATACCGAAGATAACCCTGAATATGAAGCGCAAGAGAACGTTGAGATCTTAAATAAACTCAGTGAAGATCTGGGAGTCCTGCGCCAGACCCTGTTGTTTACAGGATTAGAATCAATAGCATACAACCTCAATCACCGGCAATACAATCTTCGCTTTTTCGAATTCGGAAAAGTGTATCAACTTAGCTCAGATAATAAGGAAGGGCTGGGTAAATATCATGAACAATCCCGCTTATCCCTGTTCATGACTGGAGATAATCAAGAGGAAAGCTGGATGGATCAAACCCGGCCCCTAGAATTTCACGATCTTTCAGCAGTAATTAATAAAACTTTAGATAAATTCAATATAAGTGCTTATAATAGTAGGGTAATACAGAACGGTGTTTTCGAATTCGGTTTGGAAATCACCAAGTCTGGTTTATCTCTCATCCAGTATGGCAAATTGACCCCAGAAGTATGCGCCCAAGCCGATATTAAGCAATCGGTATTTTATGCGGATATCAACTGGGAGGAACTAGTTCAAATGCCAAAAGGTGATATCGAGTATGAGGAAGTAGCTAGATTTCCTGAAGTACGACGAGATCTTTCTTTGGTATTGGACCAAGGAGTTCAATTTAGCGAAGTTGCTGCTTTGGCCTATCAAACCGAAAAAAATATCCTGAAAAGGATCAATGTCTTTGATCTTTACCAGGGAGACAAAATAGACTCGAATAAAAAAGCCTATGCGCTGAGTTTCATTCTTCAAGACAAAACCAAAACCTTAACAGATAAAATTATTGACAAATGTATGAGCCGACTGATGCATAATTTTGAACAACAGTTAGGCGCCATTATTAGGAAATAGTATGGAAAAAGATCACCTTATCAAAGAGCTCACTTTATTGGAAAGAAGGATAAAGTTATTCCTAAACGAACATCAATCAACAGAGGAACAATTGCGCATCTTAAAAGTTGAAAACAACAACTTAAAGGCCACACTTAAAAGCAAAGAGCAGCAAATTCTCGACTTTCAAAATCAAAATAAAATTAGTACTATTGTAGGGAACATCACCACTGGAGGTGAGGATGCTATTGAGCTAAAACAATACATCAATAACTACATAAAGGAAATAGATAAGTGCATTGCTCATTTGAGCGAATAATGATCATAATACATGGAGGAACTTTCAGTCAGAATTAAAATAGCGGATCGAGAGTATCCCATGAAGGTGAGTTTGGAAGACGAAGCTAAAGTCAGACAGGCCGGAAAACTAATCAACGAAAAACTAAAAGGATATAAAGAACAATTCGGCATTGACGATAAGCAGGATTTATTGGCCATGGTAGCTTTTGATTGTCTAATGGAGAGAATGCAAACCACCACTTCCGACCATCATATTGATGAAAGCGTGATGAATAAAGTAAACTACCTGAACCATATACTATCAGATATTACTTAACGCTACTCCCCTCATTTCTATTCCCCTTTACTAGCTTGTAGTACCTTCCTCTGCATTTGATGATGCAATTTATAACCCTAATTGTAGAGATATGGAGCCCACGATACAAATACTGGCAGTTGGGGCTGTGGCCCTGGTTATTGGGGTATTGATCGGCAGAGTTCTTCTTCATAAGACCTTTAAGAAACAGCGTCTGGCCGCTGAAGAAAAGGCCCAGATGATCTTAAAGGAAGCAGAATTGAAAGCTGAAAATATGAAGAAAGAGAAAATCCTGCAGGCCAAAGAACAATACCTCAAAATTAAAGGTGAATTCGACACGGAAGCTAACCGCAAAAAGAATCAACTGATAACCAATGAACGGAAATTAAAACAGCGGGAACAAAACCAATCAAAGCTGCAGGAACAACTTAAGAGACAACAACGTGAGATTGATAGTGCTAATGAAAACCTGAATACGCAGTTAGAAGTGGTGGAAAAGAAAAAATCCGAGTTGGACCGCCTGAAAAGTCAACAGGTTGATCAATTGGAGAAAGTAGCCAATCTGACTGCCGCAGAGGCCCGCAACCAGTTAGTTGAAACCCTTAAAGAAGAAGCTCAAACGGAGGCCTCCTCCTACATTAAGGACATTATCGATGAAGCTAAGCTGACAGCTAATAAGGAGGCTAAGAAAGTAGTGATTCAGACCATTCAGCGTACAGCTGCTGAGCATGCCATAGAAAACTGTGTGTCGGTATTTAATATTGAAAGCGATGACATCAAGGGTAAGATCATTGGTCGGGAAGGTCGCAACATCCGCACACTGGAGGCAGCTACCGGAGTAGAGATCATTGTAGATGATACACCGGAAGCGATCATTATATCAGGCTTTGACCCGGTACGCCGCGAAGTTGCCCGGCTTTCTCTGCACCGTTTGGTATCCGATGGCCGTATTCACCCGGCGCGCATTGAAGAAGTAGTGTCAAAAACCAGTAAAAACATAGAAGAAGAGATCGTGGAAATTGGTGAACGCACGGTCATTGATCTGGGAATCCATGGACTACATCCAGAACTGATCAAATTAGTAGGACGTATGCGTTTTAGATCTAGCTACGGTCAGAATTTGCTTCAGCATTCCAGAGAAGTGGCGAAACTATGTGCCTCAATGGCTGCTGAACTCGGGTTAAATTCAAAATTGGCTAAGAGAGCCGGGCTTCTACACGATATAGGTAAGGTATGGCCGGAAGAACCCGAACTACCCCATGCCGTTTTAGGTATGGACCTCGCTCAAAAATACAAAGAGAATCCCCAGGTTTGCAACGCTATTGGAGCTCACCACGACGAAGTAGAAATGACCTCTTTGATTTCCCCGATCGTACAAACCTGTGATGCCATTTCCGGATCCAGACCAGGAGCACGTAGGGAAATTATGGAGTCCTATATGAAACGACTAAAAGAATTGGAAACCCTGGCATTGGATTTTGAGGGCGTCAACAAATGCTATGCCATGCAAGCGGGGCGTGAATTACGGGTAATGGTCGATGCTGAAAACGTGAGTGATCAGCAAGCTGGTATGTTGAGTTATGATATCAGTCAAAAAATCGAGAAGGATCTACAATACCCCGGACAGATTAAAATAACTGTTATCCGAGAGATGAGAGCAGTAAACTATGCTAAGTAATGATTTCTACGGTCGGTTTGTTATGACTGGCCCAACTATAGCTATGCTGAAGCTTTAGCGGATAGAGCTTTGGCCATGGTTTCCCCTATATCGGCTGGAGACTCAACTACAATTAAACCACATTCCCGCATAATCTTCATTTTGGCTGCCGCGGTGTCATCAGCCCCACCTATGATAGCTCCTGCATGTCCCATGCGACGTCCGGGAGGTGCAGTTTGGCCGGCCACAAACCCTACCACAGGTTTGGTGCCATTTTCTTTTATCCAGTAGGCTGCTTCAGATTCCATGGAACCTCCAATCTCACCGATCATAATAATACCTTCGGTTTCAGGGTCTTCCATGAGCAGTTTTACGGCATCTTTGGTAGTAGTACCAATTATGGGATCTCCACCAATTCCAATACAGGTTGACTGACCCAACCCAGCCTTGGTGATTTGATCAACAGCTTCATAGGTGAGGGTCCCGGAACGGGATACAATACCTACAGTACCTTTCTTGTGAATAAATCCGGGCATTATACCCACCTTAGCCTCCTCTGGAGTGATTATTCCCGGACAGTTAGGTCCTACCAAGGTAACACCATGACCGGTCACATATTCCTTGGCCTGGATCATGTCCTTGGTGGGAATGCCTTCGGTAATGGCTACTATAACCTGTACACCTGCTTGGGCTGCTTCCATAATAGCGTCAGCTGCAAAAGCAGGTGGCACAAAAATTATAGAGACATCCGCCCCCGTGGTCTGTACAGCCTCTGCCACAGTGTTAAATACGGGTTTGCCTAAGTGGGTTAATCCCCCTTTACCGGGAGTTACACCACCCACTACCTGGGTTCCATATTCTATCATCTGCTCGGCGTGAAAGGTGCCTTCCGAACCAGTAAATCCCTGTACCAGGATCTTAGAATTTTTATTTACGAGGACGCTCATAGGTTATGGTTAATTTCACACAAAATTAGTATAAATGGACTCATAAGCAAACACATTGGAAGCTTATAAAATGAGAGGGATATCAGTGGGCCACCTAAGCGGGTAATGGTGGATTTTTGCAGGCCTTTTTACGGTTAGAATCGGCTTGGAAATTATTATGCTCCAGAGGGAGAACGCACAATTCTACCGAGACGTAGGTAACTATCAGGCCTAATCTATGCGCGTATTGCAATATACGTACGTGCTTATCAAGACTTAAAATTGTCCTATTAGTGCCGGCTTTTTAGTAAAATCAAATCAAATAAATCTATACCTAAGTTTTTTATACATAATATATTTATGTATTATTGTTTTATGTATACAAAAGATTGGATAAAAGGGTCCCTACGTACCATTTTACTGAAACTGCTCTCTGAAAATCCCAGAATGTATGGATACGAGATCACGCGGATGGTTGAACGACTTACCGATCATCAAATTCAAATTACCGAAGGAGCCTTGTATCCAGCACTGCACAAGTTGGAATCACAAGGCCTATTGATATCCGAAAAGGTACCTGTAGGAAGGCGAATACGCAAATACTATTCTCTCACTGAAAAGGGCCGTGAATTAGCCACTAAAAATGTGGAAGACTATTTCAGTTTCGTACGTACTATGATTATGCTATTGTCACCTAAAACGCCGGCCATATGAATTTGACGGAGATTCAGGTAATTCTTATCGAAAATGATCTTAAATCGCGGGGACTGAAATACGCCCCTTTACAGGATGAACTAATCGATCATATCTGCTGTCTGGTAGAGGATCAAATGTCAAAGGGAAAATCCTTTGAAGAAGCCAGGCTTGAAGTAATGCAGAGCATACCCAGCAGTCACATCAAGGCTTGGCAACAAGCAACTCAACAAGTACTCAATAAAAAAGAAATCATTATGAAACGCTTAAGTTTAGCGACCGCCGGCATTGCCGCCGGTTTTATCCTTTTTACAACAGTTTCCAATGCTCAACAGCTTCCGGATACGCCGCCATTGGATATGGTCGAAATTACCTCGGGTTTCGGTATGCGTATGCACCCCATAAAAAAACAGAAAATGCTTCATATGGGAGTTGACTTTAAAGCAAGTACGGGTACCCCGGTCCTAGCAACCGCCAACGGGACGGTATTGCAAGTTGCAGAGGATCCCAAAGGTTACGGTAAGTACATCGTTATTGATCATGGTGCCAACCTTTTTACCAAATATGCTCAGCTTTCAGGGTTTCGGGTGCAACCCGGAGAAAAGGTGACCCGCGGACAAGTGATAGGATTGGTGGGTAACAGCGGAGCCTCTACCGCTCCACATCTTCACTACGAAGTGATAAAAGATCAGCAACCCGTTAATCCCCAAGACTATATGTCAAAAGACACCGAATAAATCGTTAAAAAATGGAAAATTTTTCATCCTTATCGGGGTTACTTTTCGTATACAATTCTATAAAACGTTAGTGAATAACTTTTTCCTAACGATTCAGCCAGCTATGGGAATGGAACTCGTTTCCAATTCGGTTCCTCATGAGGGTTTGGGGATCGCAGATTCGTTAGGACCCTTCAGCTATCACCACTAAGTGATAGCTGAAGGTTTTTAATGGATGTAGGAACAACCTCCTATCCATTCGTGTTATGCAAGTATACTTTTGTTAAACGGTTGAATTTTTCTAAATGAAAACAGGAATAAACAATACTTCTAATAATTATATAAGAATACGTTCTGGTAACAGATCTTTGCTCTCCTTTTTAGAAACTGGCAAAACCGAGGAGGGTATCGTTACCGTAGGTAAGGTTCTGGAACACCTGAAATATCTAATAGACCAGGGCAAAAGACCTATCTCACAATAGAATTATCGCAATAATACGTATTCATTCAGGTATTTGTACGCTAGTGCATCATTTCACTAATGCTTAAATTCTATTATACTAAGGGAAATTCTCAATCCCAGTGTGAATAAGAGTTACTAATTTAACTCCTTAGCATTAAGCTTTAACAACCAGCTTGGATGAAAATCTTAGGATAATTCAATTCTACAACTCTTCAGTTTTTCTCCATGAGCTTTGTGATATTATCTAACCCCGGATATCATGAGTTTAACGGAAACAGACCTTAACCATCTAACCACCACGTGGAAGAAACAAAACTTTGACCACCGGTTAGCTGATTACAAGCACAGACTTTACCCTGAAATTGATAGTCCGCATTCTCCATTAGGTAATTATTTTACCTACGTGTTCGATTTCCAACGATCTCAATTGGTTTACCTAAGCCGGGCTTTTAGCTCGTTAATGGGCTACCATCTCCACAAAGTCCCCCATAGTGGATTGAGATTTTTAGAGACCATACTATTTCCTGCAGACCTTCCAGCGGTATATCAAGGTTATCAAAAAATATGGGAGTACCTTGGTCATCTACCTCTGGAGCTGCATCATCAGTTCCGGGCAGCCCTTGACTTCAGAGTAAGAAGATCTGACGGATCGTCCGCCAAGATCCTCCAAGAGATGCAAAACTTTGTTTGCGACAATTCCGGGTGTATAGTATATGTTGCCGGGAGGTGTGTGGATATCACAAATTGGAGCAAAGGCCCAACCATTTCACTGGTAATGGAAGACCCAAACGGTATTCAGTGCCATCAAATTCCCAGTCAGCAAGATCAAATTGCTTTGTTTCTTAGCAACCGTGAAAAGGAAGTATTAAAGTTACTAGCCTTTGGCTTGAGCAGTAAAGCAATCGCCGACACCTTAGATATCAGTTATCATACCGTAAATACTCATCGTCAAAATATCTTGAACAAATTCGGTATTCGAAAAACCGCAGGATTGGTCAATTATGCCCTCAATCACGGGATCATCTAAAGCAATTTGACCCGCAACAGATACATATCGGCCGTTATGTACAAATAACTGTTATTGTTGCCAAGCGCACAATTGGAAGTTGCTTGTCCAGTATTTATTGTTCCAAGGTGTTTGCCGGATGGATCGAATACCCAAACACCCCCGGGGCCGGTAGCAAAAATAGTACCTGAAGGATGAACCTTTAACCCATCGGGCAACCCTTTAGTAGTGGGTACCTTTTCAGTAGCATCATAGAAAACCCTGCCTTCGTCCATAGTACCATCGGGAGAAATTTGGTATTCCATCCAAATAGCTTGATCCGGATGGGAGTTGGCAACGTATAACTTGTTTTGATCAGGGGAAAGCGCTATTCCATTAGGACGTGACAGTTTATCCGTTAATAGGTGTAGGGTTCCTTCTTTGTCCAACCGATATACTCCCTGAAAATCCAGTTCTTTGGCGGGATCATCCACATTATGCTCTAGTCCGTATGGCGGGTCGGTAAAATACAGATCTCCAGTGGTACTAAAGATAGCGTCGTTAGGGCTGTTAAGTCTTTTGCCCTGATAATTGTCCACTATGGTCTGGTAGGTTGGTTGCGGATCCTGTAGATCGGATTTCATCATGGCCAACCTCCGATCTCCATGCTGGCATAAAATCAAATTATCTTGGTTGTCGAGCAGTAATCCATTGGAGCCCACCTCACCTCCTCGCTGTAAGGTATCAGTATACCCTGACGGTTGCAAGTACTCCTCGAGTCCATTCACTGGGTCCCATTTGAATACAGTGTTTGGGGGTATGTCGGAAAACAACAGGAACTGTTGGGACTCCACCCATAGCGGGCCTTCCGACCAATCGAATCCTTCGGCCAGCACTTCGATCTTGGCATCCCTGGAGATTATGGCATCCAAGGCATCATCCATCCGATTAATAAAACCTGTGGTGGCAAGGGAGTCAGCTTGAACTATGGTGTCATTAGCAGTTTCCGATGACTTCTTATTTTGGCAACTCATTACTATTACCATTAAAACCCCTACAAAATACTTCATGGCGTTTATTTCTTTTTAGCAATATATTCTTTTTATCAGGAGTTTGCTAAATAGAGAATGAACTGATTATGCTAAGCACCAATACCCCCACTATTACACCGGC
>JAOTYN010000446.1 GCA_029861825.1 Cyclobacteriaceae bacterium | reverse complement strand
GCCGCCGCTCAAATGGTGGAAGCCATTATACGTGATCAAAGGAGGGTATTTCCAGTTTGTATGCAGCTGGATGGTGAATATGGTATTGATAACACCTACCTGGGCGTGCCGGTTATACTAGGCAAATCGGGGATTGAAAAAATCATCGAGCTGGATTTGAACGACGATGAGAAGGCCTCCCTGGAGGTCAGCAGGGGCCATGTACGGGAAGTTATGAACGTTCTCGAAGGGATGAGCTAAGGGATTTGATGGTCCAACCAGTTGGTCAGGAAGTCCAGTACCTGCTCTTTTCCGATCTCATTATGAGTTTCATGCCGGAATTCGGGCCATAATTTTAATGTAGCCAATGCACTGGTATTAGCAAAACGTTCACTGGCCTGGGGAGAGGTGATGCGATCATCAGTTCCGTGCATAACCAGCAGGGGTATTTTTAAAGTTGAGGCATTTTTCATGGCATATTCCCCGCTTTCCGTGGCACCAACGAATAAACTTGCGGAAATGCGATCATGGACCAGGGGGTCGCTTTGGTACAGTTCAGCTACTTGCTCATCACGGGACAGATGTGAGGCGTCCAGGCGATTGGGTTGTGTCATGGATGGAAATATGCGGGACATGAATTTGCCCAGGCGTACTTGCCAGGATGAGGGTTTAAAACTCAGTTCTAGCCAAGGAGAAGTGATCACTGCTCCAGTAAGCTCAGCGGTGTTTCTACGCAATAAAAAACTACTGACCACATTGCCTCCCAAACTGTGTCCATAGAGAAACAGCGGCAAGTAAAGATGCTGGGAGCGGGCTTTTTTCAGTACAGTTTCCACATCGTTCCAAAGCTGTTCCTGCCCACCATGTCCGCGCTTCCCTTGACTGCGACCATGGCCTCTTTGATCATAAGCATAGAGGGCAAAGCCTTTGGCTACCAGATGTGCTGCTACATGCTCGTATCTGCCTAAGTGTTCTCCTAGTCCGTGTACCAGGCATATCACGGCTCTGGGCTCACCCGGGATCCAGGATTTACCATAAAGCCTGACGCCGTCGGTGGCGATCAGATCGAATTCCAATGATTGCAAGCGGAAGCGGTTTTGGTACTGGCCGCAATTTAAGGTTTTTGCACAAAATTGAGGTTAAACTTAAATAAATCATCTCCTTCCTATAAATTTGGGAGCAGCTCAGGATTAAAAGGTTACAGGTTTGAAGCGCTTATACATTTTTATTTTTTCCCTGATAGTAATATTAGCGGTAGGTGGTTTCCTCTTTTTTAAATTTTGGTATACCGATAAGGAACAACAAGTCTGGGAACTTGTACCTGATTCCGCAATTCTGGTGTACGAAAGCAATAACACCGTCAAAAACTGGAACGAAGTTCAAGCCAGGAAAATCTGGGCCAGCCTGGAAGAGATCCCATTCTATGCCAATATTGGAAACACCATCCAGATTTTGGACAGTCTAAGCGGCAGTCAAGGACATCTGGATAAGTTAGTTCAAGGCAAACCATTCGTGTTTTCCATACACAAGGTGGCTCAAGACGACTTGGATATTATGTTTTATGTCAAACTGGACGACATTAGCGATTACGATATCCTCAACAAACTTGTGGAACAATTCCAAGCTCGCGACGATTTCAAATTCAAAACCCGTACCTACCAGGGCTTTACCATCAACGAGGCCGTCAATGAGGACTATCAACAGATCTTTAGCTACATTGTTCATAAGAATTATTTCGTAGGCAGCTTCACCCCGGTATTGGTAGAAGATGTAATACGACGACTTTCAGGACTCACCACTGGAAGTTTTGGCAACTCCAATCCTCATCTTGCGCAAGTAGCTAAACTGGATAATGACCAAGGTAACCTGTACGTGGACAACCGCAAACTGCCGCAACTATTTTCCGTGTTTGTTGAGGAGCAATCCGCAGCTATAAGCTCCTTAAAATTCCTGGCAGAGTCCACCTTTCTTGACTTAAAAGTGACTGATGACCTGGTATTGCTAAATGGTTTTACCCTTTTGGATCAGAGTGCAAATCAATATTTAAATAGCGTCAGGGGCAATCAGGGCGGTGCATTAGGATTTAAGGATCTGCTTTCCAGTGACCTGGGCATTTTGTATCACATTACTTTTCAAGACCCTGAGGTGTGGCATGGTCGCTTGCGCAACTACTGGAAGACTCATGAACCTGCGCAGTGGAACCACTGGAATGATCTGGTTAGCCAACCTTTGGATTGGGAGCCGCTTAACCTTATCAATTCGCTAACCAGTGAGATAGGACTGGTTACCATGGAGACCACGGAAGGTGAACCTCCGGACCGGCTGATATACCTGGAATTCTCAGATTTCAATGAAGGGTTTCTGCATTTGAATACCCTGGCGGAACGATCTGCACAACATATGGGGGATTCGCTTTATACGGAAACTTATGGCGACCGTGAGATTCGACAGATCAGTGTGGAGCAGTTTCCTGAAAAAATATTCGGGGGCCTCTTTCATGGTTTCGAACAGACCTTTTTTATGCCTGTCGGCCAGCATATTGTACTGGCAAATTCCATTCAATCCCTTAAGGAATTGGTCCAGTCCATTGAGCGCCAGGAGACCTGGGGAAAATCTATCAAGATCCAGCAATTTTTAGAACGTACTTTGGAAGAGGCTAATCTCAGCATATATATGGATCTTGACAATACCTGGGCTTTATTAGAGCAAGATCTGTCGCCTAAATGGAAAGCATATCTACAAGATCACCAGAAAGTGATCAAAGGCTTCGGGCTGGTGGCCTTTCAATTCAGTGATATTGGAGATAAGTTCTACACCAGTGGGGTTATATCCTATAAACCTTCTGCCCCTGCTAAAATCCAGATAGCGCAACACTTCAACAATGTTCAGCAAGCTTTTACGCACTCACCCATCACCAGCAGACCGTTTGTGTTAAAGAATCATAACAATGGCAGCAGGGAGGTGCTTTTACAGGATAGCTTGAACATACTTTATCAAATCGGCAGCCAGGGTAGGGTTTTGTGGTACGATTCCCTTAACGCGGCCATCCAGGGAAACATTTCGCAGATTGACTATTATCAAAACAATAAACTTCAATACCTGCTGGCCACCGGTAAGCAGGTGAACATCATTGACCGTAATGGTCAGTCCATTGAAGGATTTCCGGTAACCATACCTACCGAGACGGTATTGCGTAATGTCAGAGCCATAGATTACGACAACAGCAAGAAGTACCGAATTATTAGCAGTGATGATAATGGACAAATATTCATGATGGACAAGCAGGGTAAATTGCTGGAGGGCTGGGATCCCAAGGTTATGGAGGACCAACTGTTGACGGCACCCCAGCATATACGGGTAAGGGGTAAAGATTGCATTATTGCCATTCAAAAAAATGGTGTGATCCATATCATGAATCGCAGAGGGGAATCCTACCCGGGGTTTCCCATCGACCTGAAGGGACCCACCCAAAGTCCTATGTTTATGGAAATAGGCACTGATTTCGCCAAAACTTATTTTACCACCATTACTGCTTCCGGACTCATTATACGGTTTAATCTTGAAGGGACGGTGGTGCA
>JAOTYN010000445.1 GCA_029861825.1 Cyclobacteriaceae bacterium | reverse complement strand
TCAACCGGTGCATGATGAGGGGAATGCATGGAACCGGAGGCCCATAGCATCATAAAGGGTAATTCACTGTCTAAGGATTTATGCCCGGTGATCCACTGGATAGCCCGATCGGCAAGATCCGCGTCCAGGTGCTCGGCCTTGCGGTATGGTTCCGGATGATGGTCGTCCCACATTACCGGGATGAATTGATGTACGTCGGCTGCCATGAAGTTATAGCCATGGTCGAAACCCTCATCGCTAGGCCAGCGATGAAAGGGGCCTACTTGAGATACTTCATACAATGGGGTATGATCCCATTTACCCAAGGCATAGTTAACATAACCCTCTTCTTGTAAATAGTTGGCCACTGACTTTGCCGAAGGAGGAACAATAGCATTATAGCCAGGGAAACCCATAGCCGTTAAAGCATGACTGCCTAAGCCAATCTTATGGGGATTCCGTCCTGCCATGAGCGTGGCCCTGGAAGGAGAGCAAAGTGCTGTGGTATGGAAGTCGTTGTATCGGAGGCCATTTTCCGCCAGTTTGTCAATATTGGGGGTTTCTATCAATCCACCGAAAGATCCAACCTGAGCAAACCCTACATCGTCCAATAAGAAGATGATCACATTGGGAGATCCTTCCGGCGGTCGTTTTTTCTTGGGCCACCATTCTTCTGACTCCTCGTAGGACTGGGCAATCTTGCCTTCAAACTCCTGACCGTATTTAGCGAAGGCGTCGCTGACTGGCTCTTCAGCCGGTTGGGGTGGCTGGCAAGCGGTTATAAAAAATAGGCTGCCAAAAATGAACGCAGCTAGTTGAAGTTTTTTCATGGTATTAAACGATTTGGTTAAACACTTTTAAAGGGATCCCCTTAGTTAGAAATGAAAAAGCAATCTAGTGAAATTTCACGGAATACATATTCCAAATTATGAATAAAAAGTTGCAAGGATAATTGTGCCAATGCAACTACTTGTTTTCAGGCTCATAGGGATCCGGCGTACCCGGACTAATGGGCGGCTCCTTTCGTAAGGACATGGCATGTTTTACTATGTAATCACCAGCCGGCCAGCGGATCCAGCCACTGTGATACCATTTGGAGTTAAGTGCATTGCGTTCCTTAGGATCGACATGCAGGTCATAGATCAGAGGCACCCCATAGGATCTGGTAGGATCTGCAAAAGCCTGGTCAATTTCTTTCATCATCATTTTGTAATTCCTCCACTTGATACCATATAATTCATTGCCCACGTAGACGATGACATGTTCTCTTTGGGAATTTTGTTGTTTCCCTAAAAGGAAATCGGTTTGATCCACCCCATCAATAATGCGGTCTTCCGGAACTTTCTGTCCTACGATATTGGCAATGGTGGGGAACAGGTCCATTTCGTGCATAATTTCATTGCTTACGGCTCCAGCAGGTATTTTGCCGGGCCAACGGGCAATAAAAGGAACCCGCAGAGATCCTTCCTTACCTGTAAAGTAACTGCCATCCCAGGGACCTGAAAAACTATCATGGGGAACCGTAGGATCAGGTCCGTTATCAGAAGTGAAAATAAATATAGTGTTGTCTTTGATACCTAATGATTCCACTTTGTCCAACAGCCTGCCCACGTAGGTATCAATTTGCAGCAGTACATCAGCAAAATCACCATTGCCGGTCTTGCCTCTAAATTCCGGGTCGGGATAAACCGGCATGTGGGTTTGGGTGTAGGGCATAAACAGGAAAAAAGGTTTGTTAGCCTTAACCTGCCGCTCCATGAAATCCATGGATTTCTTGGTAAGATCACCGTCTATCTTAATGCGTTCTTCAGTATTGTAAACTCTCAGTTTTTTAGGTTGTTGACCCTTTACGCCCTCCATAATATGCTCGGGTTGCGCAAAAGGATGGGCCTCCGGTCGGTATCTGGTGTCATCAGGCCAGGCGCTTTCATCGGAGGAATTGGGTATGCCATACCACTCATCAAAACCCTGATCGGTAGGAAACCGACCTTCCGTATGTCCTAAATGCCACTTTCCAAACATCCCAGTAGCATAACCGGCATCCGATAGCAATTCTGCCATTGTGTATTCCCATTGGGTTAAGCCATAGTCAGGGGTTTCAATGGGAATACTGGCATTACCAGTACGAATGGCATAGCGGCCTGTTAATATGGCTGCCCGACTGGGTGTGCATTGGGCTTCTACATTAAAATTTAGAAGTCGCATTCCCTCGGCCGCCAGGGCATCGATCCTGGGCGTAGGCGCTCCTCTCAAAATACCACCTCCGTAGCAGCCTAATTCACCCCATCCGAAATTGTCCATAAAGATCAGTACGACATTGGGCTTTTCGTTTTGAGCCGGGAGGTTTAAACAGATGATTGAACTGAGGGCAACAGTCAGCAGCAAACTTTTCATCGCACTATAATTAAATTCAGGGATTAAATTCAAAAGCAAGAGGAGTTTAGAAAGGTAATTTTATCAAAAAGCTCAGTCTAGACCAAACGTCAATATTATCATTTAACGCCAGATACCATTATGGATGCCCATCTCTTTTATCCAGCTTTTGCCAATTCTTGCCGGTACTCCTGCGGTGAAGTGTTGGTCCAGCGACGAAAAGCACGGTGGAAGTTGGGGGTGTTGGCGTAGTATAAATTCTGGCTGATCTCCTTAATGGGAACCGTTCCTTTTGCTAAGAATTGCAATGCAGATTTGAAGCGCCAACCATCTACTAAATCCTGATAAGTAGTTCCCTCAACCGCCAGTCTTCGCTGATAGGAGCGGGTCGACATCCCCGCCAATTCAGACATCACTTCAATATTGGGAAGGTGCAGGCCCGCCATGGATTCCAGTAAACATATGGTCTTTAATGAAGTAGTTTTAGGGCCTTCCTTTAATTCCAGGTCGATTCCAGAGGCATTTCCCAACATTGGCTTGTTAAACATACTGGTAGGGAATACCACAGCACTCACCGGTTGACCAAAATACAGCTTGGTTTGATAGCCAGGGGGTAAGAAGGTATCCTTTTTTAGGGGAGTTTTAGCTTGAAAATGAATTTCCAGTGGCGCCCAATCAGGTCCACCTGCCAGACGGAATCCATTGAGCATTAGGGCCAGGCTTAAGTAGTTGGCCGCCTCCCAGCCTGCAACCGGTTCATCTTCAAATGACTGCCATAATTTAGCCGTGGCGCCATTCACCTCTAGTCCGATACTTTCATGTGTTAAAGCTACCAGGTCATGCTGTTCCGCCAGTCTGCAAGCACTCCATACATCCGGAGCCAGCGAGATCATTTGTCCCCACTGGGAAAGACTTACCAAATGACAGACTTCATAAAACTCATTGAAAAAGTCCTCAACGCCCTGTTCATGCTGTACGGTTTCCAGAAGTTTATATAAAAATGAAACCGGCACATAACCGTCTTCAAGATGTAGATTGAATTTTTCCAGTCCTGCTTTGCGGATCAAAGGGTCCATCGATACTCCGGCTTGATGCAAAGACTCCAAAATGGGTTTGAAAAAGCCTACCTGAACCAGATCAAATCGAGACATTGCAATCTTAATTTTAGAGGGTACAATATAGCAAAAAATGGTAAACGGGCCACAGTGGACGG
>JAOTYN010000060.1 GCA_029861825.1 Cyclobacteriaceae bacterium | reverse complement strand
GAGCTTAAGATTAAATATCCGTTTCATAATTTCCCGATTTTGTCAGTTTATCGATCTTGGTCCGCAGTAATGATAATGTTCGCAGATTGAGGGCAAGTTTGTCCAAAGTCTCTTTGTTCAATTCCGTTATATAATTAGTGGAAGTAATTACCCCGTTTTGTAATTGAGCATAGGAAGCTTCAACGATGCGTTGCTGTAGTTCCAGAATTTCCTGGTCGCGCTTCAACAGCTCTTCAAGCTTGCGAATCTCGGCATCGCTTTGGACAAGATCTATACTTACTCTATGTTCAAAATCAGCGCGATGGCTGGAGATCACCTTTCGCTGAAAGTCCAGGGTCTTGATGTCGTTCTTATTGCGGTTCCAGTCAAACACTTTCCACTTAAGGGTGACTCCCGTCAAGTAATACCCAGACAGGTCCGTTTCGAATAAATTAAAAGGATTGGGACTGGCCACCCCCCCATTAAAGAATGCCGACAACCGGGGGTAATTTTTAATAACCGTCAGTTGCTGCTGGGCCTCTAGATGCTGATTCTGCAAATTAAAAAGGTGAAGCTCAGGACGATTAATTTCAAGAGTTGACTTGTCGAAAGCACTGAGATCCGGGGCAAGCAGTGACCTGGCATCGCTAATTTCCTCCCCGGTCCAGTCTTCCAACATGTCTTTAAAGGCCCTGGTATCTATGCTAAACACAATGAGGCGTTGTTCGGCAGAAAGTATTTCTTTTTTAATGATATCGGCATTGCTGGCCAGCAATACACCATTTTTTACTTTCGATTCCACCTCCGAAAGCTGCTCCCGCAAAGTGGTAAGTTGAGCTTCCATGATGGCGGCATTTTCCTGGTTGACCAGGGCGCCAAAAAAGAGATTATTGATGATTGTTCTAATTTGATAGAGATCTACCGCCACCTGTTGTTGATTGACCGCAGCCTCCGCTTCTATTAGCGCTCGAGTTCGCTTTACGGAACCGCCATCGAATATCTTTTGATTCAGACCAGCGGAAAGCCGGTATTGGTCCCTGGGTATTTCCGGAGTTTCCATGGTGGGATCTTCAAAGGGCAGCACAAAGACATCCGACTGATAAGATAGTTGACCGTTGAGGTCAATTTGTGGATAGTTCCCGGTGTTGGCCATTTTTTCACGGAGCGTCGCCATGGACTGGTAGTACTGATTTTGAGCCGCCAGCGGGCTAAGCTCCTGGGCGGCCCGGTAACATTGTCCCAATGATAAGGACTGGGACTCTGATTGAGCCTGGGATGAGGACTCAAGACCTACAAATAGTGTGACCGCTACTATTAAGGTGCGAATGTCCCATCTGGGAGTTGGTTTTATATTTTGAAAGTCCATGATCACGTCTTTAGCGAGGACATAATGAATTGCGGGATCAGCTGTTTGCGCTCTTCAATGAAATTTTTAAACTCCTGGGTGTTCATAGAGAATATAAGTTGTAGCATAGGCTGGGCCAGAAAAGGAAAAATGGACAGGGACATTAAGTTGGCCATAAAATTGGCAGGAGATATAGGCTTAATGTGGCCCGCCTTAGCTTCTGCTTTAAGCTGAACAGCCAGTTTTTCCAAGATCCCGCTGCGCTTTATGCCTACGGCATTTTCGAAAAACTCCGGTTGACTACGCAATTCACTCAGTACGAAGAGCGGCAAAAAAGGATTGCGCGTAAGCATATCCAGATAATGGGAGACAAAGTCCTGCACCTTCACTTCCAATGGACGGTCTTCCCCGAGAATGGAGAAAATCTTGGGCACAAACTCTGCGGCTACCTCTTCAAATATCTTCTTGAACAACTGCTCTTTGTTGCGGTAGTAGTAGTGAAGCATGGCCTTGTTGATCTTGGCTTCATCCGCTATTTCCTGCATTCTGGCACCGGCCAATCCTTTCTTAATGAAGATCTTGCGAGCGGCTTCCTTGATGCGGTTTTCCGTGGTGGAATTTGGCTCCATATACAAGGATACGTAATTTTAACCATTTGGTTAAACTATTTGGTTAATAATTAACATGTGTTTCTCCGGAACATCAGTTGCTGCTCCAAAAGCCTTCTTTTGGGTGAAGTAGTCTTCGCGGGTGATTAAACGTCAGCGAAGTTTGTAGATCAATGCGAATATCTGTAAAATTGCAGTCCCGCCTTCGCCCATGCTCAAAGTTTCGAAGGTCAATGAAGGCTACGGGCGGGCAGGCTCGATCTCGAAAAGAGATCATCGCCCCAGGAGTTGGGTTTGGAGTTTATAGAGTCACACACTCACTCCCACACTCACACTCCATTCGGGCCCTTAGCTCAGTTGGTTAGAGCACCTGACTCATAATCAGGTGGCCGCTGGTTCGAGCCCAGCAGGGCCCACATTAATAACCCGACGAAAGTCGGGTTATTTGATATTCATAGGGCGAGAAGTTTACCCCGAGGAATGACAAGCGATCTCATGTAAACCGTCAATCCTCCCAAAGTATTTCCACGTGACAAATACCAGGTTTCAAACCGGTTTATAAAATCCAGGTTAAGTGCATTAAAAGGAATATCCCTGTTCTGGTTGAAGTTTTTTACTACCCCCAGAACATCTTAATAATTCCGGGCGGTACCGATCCTATGCGCCTTTACCAGATCTGCGGATTATTTTAGCATAGATTAAGAATGGTGGATGTTTGCAATACCTTGTCCGTTAGTTGCTATGCTAGCTTTTTCTGCTGCTCACTTCATCTTCCAGGGCCATCTGTTCAAGGCGCTGGGCCACTGGCACCGAAATCCACATCGCCAGAATAAAGCCAAATATACCACCAGCCAGTTTACCAAGCAAAATCGGCAGTATCATATTGGGCTGAAAGTTGGCAGTAAAAGCAAGGTGGTCACCAAATATAAATGCGCCACATACAGCAAATGCGATACAAAGCACTTTATCACGGGCCTTCATATCAACAATCAAGTGGAACATGGCAAGAATATTTGCTGAAGCAGCTAAGATGCCTGCGGCTCCGACACTGTCCATACCCATACGCCCACCGATCACCTCCATCGGCCTGGCAAGGTACTTCTTTATCATATAAACCATGGGAAAGGCGCCCGAGAGCATGATTCCAATATACCCGGCTATCTCCAGAGCCCTGAACATATCCTTTTCATCAGCAATAATAGGGTCAAAACCCCACCCGCCCAGGATGTTGGTAAAGATCCCGGTAAAATACTCCACTATAGAGAATACAAGTACCAACTTCAGTGCCGCATCCATGATACGGCCGAATACCAAAAAACTACGAATCATGTGGTTAGGAAACACCTTCAAGCCAATGGCCAAGACCAGACAGACCACTATAAGTGGCATGATATTAATCAAAATAGTGCCTGCATTCAGTGTCAGGAGCAGCGTCGAATCGGTGTTGGTTGCAACGGATTCACGAACCTCCGGACTAAAAACAGCCAATAATGTGCAGGCCACAAAAACCCCAATCGGAACACTGAGAATTCCAGCCATAACCCCAAGCGCCATATACTTATGATCAGCTTCTTTAAGCATCGCCAACCCAACAGGAATAGAAAATACGATTGTGGCTCCAGCCATATAGCCAACAACCATAGCAATAATCCAACCTTCGCGGGTTTCTGCCAATATATCCGCAAGCTGATAGCCTCCCATATCAACAGCGACAAAAGTAGTTGCGGCAATCGCCGGATCAACATTAATAGCGGAGAACAGAGGGCCGAAAACGACTGAAATAAACTGGGACAGATAAGGTATGGCCGCCATAACCCCCGCCACTGGTACAAAAATTGGCCCTATACTGTACAACCCGCTCATAAACTCAGCGCCCAGTCCGTTTTCCTGATCATAGATGGACGCAAAGGCTCCAATTACCGCGCATATCATGATCAAATAAATTACATAATTGCCCATCTCAGCCATAATTGGCGCCTTATTTTTATTACGTTCAGACCCATAGAGGACACCATCAGACCTCCTCGTGTATCAGGTGATTAAGTTAGACATATCATCCTGAGGAACAAATATACCATGGGCTTTATTTGAGTTGCCTTCCATAGCGATTGTCTGCCTTTCACCAAGATGAAAAATACTTCTATCGACAAGACATGAAGGTATTGCGATCAGCAGGAACTGTCAAATATGGACAGAGTAATCAAGAAGGATATGCTGTATATTAAGCCAAGAACATCACTAAAAAAAGTTGGCTTATAAAAGACGGGAGCCATCAATCAAATCTTTGCCGGTCAACACACCATTGATGTGGGGGTATGCTGAAGGCTCACCGTCCTAGGCTAAGATTGATCATTCAATAATATATTTAATTTCCTAAAAACCGTTTTATAAATTACCGTACATTCATTGTTAATTCTACTTAAAGTTTAACATCTGAATGAGCATTTCAGCAAAACTAATAGCGGAAAATTTGACCTGCTGGGAATCCGAGGTAGTGATTGAACCGCTGGAGGGAGGGATGACCAATACTAATTTCAAGGTTTGCCACAAGGGAGAATATTATGTGGTTCGTATTGGTACAGATATTCCCGAACACGGGGTGATGCGTTTCAATGAAAATGCGGCTAGCTTGGCAGCCTATAAAGCCGGTATCTCACCTGAGGTGATACACCATGAACCAGGAGCTTTAGTGATTCGATATATTCATGGTGAGACATTAAAGGCCCATGATGTGCGTGAAAATGATACCCTTACAGACATACTTCAATTATTAAAAACTTGTCATACCGAAATTCCAAGGCATTTAAGATCAGCTGTCCTTACTTTTTGGGTATTTCAGGTCAACCGTTTCTACCTTACCACCCTCAGCGAAATTGCTAGTAATAATAAGGGGTTTGATAAGTCTGAATTGGCCCGGCTGATGGAAATTAATGTTCAGTTGGAAAGCGAGGTGGGAAAAGTAAATATTGTTTTTTGTCATAATGACCTGCTCGCCTCCAACATCATCAGAACCGATAAACGACTTTGGCTCATTGATTGGGAGTATGCCGGTTTTAACAGCCCGCTCTTCGACCTGAGTAATCTCGCTTTCAACAATGGTTTATCTATTAACCAGGAACTGGAGATGCTTGGGAGCTACTTTGATTGTAAGGTGGATGAAAAATTCTGGAGAAGTTATATGGCGATGAAGTGTGCTTCCACATTGCGCGAAACATTATGGGGTATGGTTTCTGAACGATACTCAAAAATTGTATTTGATTTTAAAGCTTATGCAAAAACAAATTTAACTGCATTCGATCAGACCTATAAACAATTTCTGGAACTAGACTGACCCAAACAGCGAATTTATCAACCCATACGGAGATAGTAATTATTTCATAAGGTCCGTTGCTTCCCAAGCCATCAAATCTCTTCCAAACCCAACTCCGCTGTCAAGTATCAATCAAGCCCTTAATAGGTAACCGAAAAACGGAAAATCTTCAGTGGTACCTGCGACATGATAGTATCTTACCACCAGCTTCGTCTTTTTCAATTGCCATTAATCCTTTTTCATTGGATTGAACTCGCCGCAATTGCAGACCCAAACAGAGGCGACCGGTTGCTTACTTCGCAAACCATGACTACCGGAGCGATTGCCAAGAATTTTGATACGGCAAGACCTTCTATATCAAAACACTTACAAGTTTTGAATAAAGGTGCACTCATAGAATGCACCGAATTAAGTCATATCCCGCCAAAATTCCATTTTCTTACCGCTAAACTCCCACCCAACAGGCTTAATATAACAAATCCGTAAAACAGCGCATTCCAACCCAACAATTCTGAGAAATAGGCGGCTACAATAGGGGATATCAATTGTCCTGCTGACCCAACCCCGTTAATGATACCAGCGGCCATAGCTGCACCTCTTTTTCCTCCAATATCCATTGCCGTGGCTCCACTTATTAACGAATCGGGCCCATAGGTCATAATCCCGATTAAACCGATGTTAATACCAATGGCAACCATTCCCAGATCAGCTATCAAAGGTTGAATAAAACAAAGTATTGCCATTATAAACAACATAACCGCCACTACGGGAAACCTTTTTGATCTGAGAAGATAGTCAGAAATATAACCCGCCGCTATTACTCCAAAAAAGCCTACCAATTCATAAACAGATGATAAATATCCCGAGGTCTGGCTGGAATAATTTAGTGCTTCTACCATATACAACGGAAGCCAAAACAAGAACACATACCGGGTAAGTTTCAAGGTAAAATAAATGAACGCTGCTACCCATAGTTCACTTTTTGAAACCAATGTTTTTATGATATGATTCCGCTCACTCTTTGTTCGAGTAGAATCAACCTCCTCTTCCTCCTTCACTAATACTGGCAGTCCGATATCCGGAGGACGATTGCGTGTAAATGTAGCATAGAAGAGGGTGATTACTGCAACTAATCCAGCTGGAATAATGAATGCTCTTTTCCAACCCCATTCCACTAAAATGGATTCATTAGTAGCCCAGTAGGTGGCAAAGATGGTAGCAAGAAACGCTCCAACCACATAACAAGTGCTCCACCACGACATCACCACGCCACGTTCGGTTGGTTTAAACCAGGGAGTCATGTTTTTTACCAAACCCGACCACCCGGTGGACTGACCCAGCCCGTTGACGCCCATTAAGAAGACAAAAGCCGCCAGACTGCCCATTAGTCCCATGGTGAAATTGGCAACTACGGCTATAACCAGCCCAGTGCTCACAATCAATCTTGGGCCAAATCTATCTGAGAGGTATCCGTTGATGAACTGTCCAAGCATATAGGCAAAGCTATAGACAGTAAGTACAATGGCCATGTCATTTTTTGTATAACCCAATTCATCTATGAGCATAGGCATGGTTACACTGTAATTTTTTCTACAGAAATAAAAGCCTGCATAGCCGAGCCAGGTTAATGCAAAAATTTTATATCTCCATTGCTTAAATATCCTGTCAATCAATTTATTTCGAGTTGTGATGTAAATTATTACAACTTTACGTTCTTATTTTTAGGATCAACAAGTACACTTTTTTCAACTGTTGCGGCATATTTTTCTAACCGGATTTCCACCGTCAATTTTGTACCTGGTGTTGCATATTTCAAAGGAAGGTAGGCAAATAAAATGGTCTTTTTTACCGTATGTCCATAACCTGCACTGGTTACCGGTGCGATAACCTTATCTCCATCCATAATCGCTTCTTTTCCGGTAGCAATTGCTTTTGGATCAACCACAGTAATGGTACATAGTTTGATCTTAGGCCCCTGTGCTTTTTTGGCAATTAGGGCCTCTCGTCCGATAAAATCACCCTTGTCCAACTTGACACAAAAACCTAGACCGGCTTCAAAGGGATTATAATCAGGAGTGATATCTCCGCTCCAGTAACGATATCCTTTTTCTAGGCGAAGGGACTCAATAGCACGATATCCTGCATTGATAATTCCATAAGCCCGTCCAGCCTGCCAAAGTTTATTATAAACATGCAAGACATATTCAGTGGGGACGTGTAGTTCCCATCCCAATTCTCCCACATAGGTAACCCTGAGGGCCAAGACCGGGGCATAGCCAATATTAATTTCCCGGGCCTTTAAGTAAGGAAACCCCTCATTGGAAATATCATCACGCGTCACTGATTGCAAGACTTCTCTTGACAATGGTCCACAAAGATTCAAAGTTCCTCGGCTGCCAGTAATTGTGTTAATAGTGACACTTCCATCACCGGGTAAAAATTGATTCATCCAATACAGGTCATGAGTTTCAAAGGCGGTACCAGTAGTAATATAAAATTTATTTTCAGCCAACCGGGTAACTGTTAAATCGCAGGCAATTCCACCTTTTTCAGTAAGCATTTGAGTATAGGTGATGGAGCCGATTGGTTTATTAATTTCATTGTCGGTGATTTTCTGTAAAAAATCCAAACTTCCAGCACCGGTCACCTCAAATTTTGCAAAAGAGCTTTGATCGATTATAGCTACTTTTTCCCGAATGGTCTGACACTCTTTGCCAACATGCTCGAACCAATTCGGTCTGTCAAAGGTATAGGTGTCTCTTGGCTCAACACCCTCAGGTGCAAACCAATTGGGACGCTCCCATCCAAATTTTACACCAAATACTGCGCCCTGATCCTTTAGGTGTGCGTATAAAGGGCTGATTTTTAAAGGCCTGCAAGATTCGAATTCTTCATCGGGCCAGGACATAGCATAGTGATGAGCATAACTTTCAATGGTCCGGTCTCTTACATAATCCCTGCTATGATGGTATTTACCAAACCGCAACACATCCAGTTTCCATAAATCCAGAGATGGAGCCCCTTCTAGAATCCATTCAGCCATCATCTTACCCGCACCTCCACCAGCAGCTATGCCAAAGGCGTTGAACCCTGCAGCTACGAAATAATTATTTACCTCCGGTACTTCTCCCATAATGGGGTTTCCGTCCGGGGTAAATGCTTCTGGCCCATTGATTAATTGGTGGATCTCCGCATCTTCCAAACCAGGGGTCCGTCGCAAACATGGCTCCATAATTTGTTCGAATTGCTGATAATTTGAGTTTAATAACTGCTGGCCAAAATTTGCGGGTACCCCATTGTCCGCCCACACAATGGGTTTATGCTCATACCCTCCCATGGTGAGCCAGTTATTTTCTTGTTTATAGTAGCTTAAATTATCGGGATCCCTCATGGTGGGAAACTGTTTGTTAGTTCCTTTAGCGGGGTTTTTGGTCTGCATAAACTGATGCTCCATCGGTTGTATCGGAACATTTACATGCAACATTTGTCCCAGCTCATATGCCCAATTTCCAGCACAATTCAGGAAGTACTCGGCGGTAATTGTTCCATTTTGAGATTCTATTTCAAATTTGCCATCTTCCAGTAGTTTCATTCCAACTACCCGGTTTTGGGTATAGAAAGTCGCTCCGCGGTTACGGGCTCCTTTTGCCAGAGCCATGGTAATTCCATTTGGGTCTGCATATCCTTCAGTTGGCAAATTGGAGGCACCTATGACATCGTCTTTTATCATTAATGGAAACAGCTCTACTGCCTCCTCTGGAGTTAGCATGTCCATTGGCAATCCAAATGTTTTGGCCATGGTTGCTGATGCCTTCAGTTCTTCCCAGCGCTCCGGTGAACTGGCAACCCTTAACCCGCCAACCGCCTTAAACCCCGTGTCAAGTGCTGTTTCTTCTTCCAGTTTTTCGTAGAGCTCAACACTGTATTTAAGCATTCTGGTGACATTTCTGGAAGAGCGAAGTTGACCAACCAGGCCAGCTGCGTGCCAAGTTGATCCACTGGTTAATTCACCTTTTTCGATAATAACAACATCATTTTCCCCCATCAGCGTTAAGTGATAGGCAGTGCTGCAACCAACAATCCCTCCACCAACAATAACTATTTTTGCATGTGATTTCATTTAATCTAACTTCAACTGCTCTTTTATAATATAAATCAATTTTCGAATACAATATTTTCATATAAGTAAATATATGGATAGCTTTGCAACAATGCCAAAATTTAAGGGAACGAATGATTAGAAGGTATGAACGACCACAGTATTCCTGATAACCCCTATTTTCTGTTAACCCCAGGCCCTTTGAGTACATCAAAATCGGTTAAGGCGGTGATGCTTCGGGATTGGTGTACATGGGATGAAGACTATAATCTAGGTGTAGTTGAAAAAATTCGGGCTGAGCTGACAGGCCTGGCATCAAAATCCGGGAAGTACACCGCTGCTTTGATGCAGGGCAGTGGTACTTTTAGCCTGGAAGCAACAATTGGCAGTGTATTACCCCCAAAGGGAAAACTGCTGGTGCTGGCAAACGGGGCATATGGTAATAGACTCGCTCAAATATCTAACAGGCTTAGTATTGAGACCGACGTGCATGATAGTGGTGAGGTTAACCCGCCTGACCTTGAGCTGTTAGAGTCCACCTTAAAGCAAGATTCAAACATAAGCCATGTCATCGTGGTTCACTGCGAGACAACTACCGGAATGCTCAATCCTATCGAGGAAATCGGCAGAATAGTGAAATCTTATGGTAGAGTTTACATCGTTGATGCGATGAGTAGCTTTGGCGGTATTCCTATGGATGTCCAAAATATAGGAATTGATTATTTGGTAAGTAGCGCAAATAAGTGCGTTCAAGGAGTGCCGGGATTTGGTTTTGTTATAGCAAAAAGGGATGAGTTGGAAAAAACCAAGGGGTTTGCCAGGTCACTTTCTCTTGATCTCTATGACCAATGGAAAACCATGGAAGATGGCCATGGAAAATGGCGTTATACCTCACCAACCCATACCGTCAGGGCGTTTATGCAGGCCATGCTGGAATTAAAAGAAGAGGGAGGTATAGAGAAAAGGCACCAAAGATACCTGGAAAATCATAGGATATTGGTAAATGGTATGGCCGGATTGGGATTTAACTGTTTACTGCCGAAAGCATTACAATCGCCGATAATAACTTCATTTCATAATCCGAGCCAATCTGCATATGATTTTAAAAAGTTTTATGATTCTTTAAAGGAAAAAGGGTTTGTGATCTATCCGGGCAAAGTATCAGTTGCTGATACTTTCAGAATTGGTAATATCGGGCACGTTTTTCCCCAAGACATTCACAACCTGATCAGCAGCGTTAAAGAATCTATTTTCTGGTAAGTAACCGGCGATGAACTCAAGAACGGGAGAACAGCTGGTTCCAAATGCACTTTAGTTGCACTGCCTAAACGGCTTTACTCCAAATTAAACACCTCTTAATCTTTACTCAAATTAGAGATTAATTAACTAAGCCTCTTTACTAATAGTTAATACTTTTTTCTATTTTTGACAAATATTATAATTGCATAAGAATGATAAAAGTAAATAATCGAAGTTATAACACCAAAAACAGGCCGGTAATTGCCATTTGTATGGATGGAACATCCTATGACTACTACCAAGCAGCTAAAGACAAAATGCCTAACCTACAACGGTTTATAAAAGATGGGTCAATGGGACTGGTAAATTCTGTAATACCGTCCTTTACAAACCCAAACAATATTGCCATAGCCACCGGAGTAACACCTGAAGTCAATGGCATCTGTGGTAACTTTTATTATGACAAGTCACTCGATCGGGAGGTCATGATGAATGACCCAAAATATATGTCAGCCGATACTATCTTTGCAGCCTTTTCTAACGCAGGAAAAAAGGTAGCAGTTGTTACCACCAAAGATAAACTGAGAAAAATGTTGAACAAGGGTCTCACCAATGGCATTTGTTTTTCAGCAGAGTTTTCAGTGGAAGCCAGCCTAGAGGAAAACGGAATTGAGAATGTGATAGAGTTGATGGGTAAACCAAATCCTACAATATACGATCCGGATATTTCAGTTTATTGTATTGAGGCTGGTGCAAAATTACTGGAAAAAGAATACTTTGATCTAATATACCTGACCACTACAGACTTTGTACAGCATAAATACGCACCTGCTGACCCAGAGGCTATTGAATTTCTTTCAAAGGTTGACCACTGGTTTGGTGAGTTGGATCGACTTGGGGCTATTATAGCCATCACTGCAGATCATGGAATGAGTGCAAAAACGCTACCTGACGGAAGCCCAAAAGTACAATTTATTGAAACGCTCCTAGCAGATGCCGGTATCAACTCCAGAGTGATACTGCCAATTACTGACCCCTATGTGGTGCATCACGGAGCACTTGGATCTTACGGCACAGTTTATCTGGAAGAACAAGATATTCCAGGGGCTAAAGCACTTTTGAAAGACCTAGAAGGAATTGAGTTTGTACTGGAAAACGCGGAAGCGGTTGAACAATTCAACCTCCCAGGTGACCGAATAGGTGAGTTGGTGGTTTTGTCAGATGAGCATACGGTAATAGGACGTTCCAGGGACTGGCATGATTTGGACCAGGTCAAAGTAGGTCTGAGATCGCATGGGGGAATTCATGAAAGCGTAGTACCAATGATTCTAAATAAGAAGCTGAATCCCGTATATATGGATAAATTAACTTCAGGTAAAGCAAGAAACTTTGATGTATTTGATTTCCTGTGTAACGGAACTATTGATTAACTCATGGAACAAAATTCAATTACTGAATTTGGCAGCATTATCGGCGGCCAGGAAATAAAATCCGGGAAATGGATTGATGTTTTTAATCCATATACCAATAATAAAGTAGGACGTGTATCTTCCATTTCCGCCGATCTCCTGGAAGTGGTTCTGGAGGATACTTATAATGCCAAACTAACTCTTACTAGATATGAAAGGCAAAACATCCTAAATAAAATGGCGGATGCCGTGGACCTCAGGGTTGACGAAATAAGCCGTCTCATTACTGATGAAGCGGGTCTTAGTTTGAAAGACACCCGTTACGAGGCCAGCAGAGTGGCGGACGTGTTGCGTTTCTCTGCCATTAAAGCGCTTGATGATGATTCCCAGGTTTTTCCATGTGATGTTTCAAAAAATGGGAAAAATCGGAGGATTTATACTACCAGGGAACCCCTCAAGCTGATATCTGCCATTACCCCATTCAACCATCCGATGAATCAGGTAATTCACAAAATTGCGCCAGCCATTGCTACTAATAATACTGTAGTACTCAAACCATCAGAAAGAACACCATTGTCAGCCTATTATCTGGCTAAGCTGGCTCTTGAATGTGGGCTTCCGCCACATGCGCTGAATGTGATAAACGGACCATTACAAGAAATAGCAAATACCCTGGTAAATGACGATAGGATTAGCCTGGTATCTTTTACCGGAAGCAGTACTATAGGAAAACAAATCGCCAGCAACTCGGGATACAAAAAACTAGTGCTGGAGTTAGGTGGAAGCTCTGCCATGCTTATTCTTGAAGACGCCGATATCGACGAAGCAGTTCAAATCACCATTAACGGAACCTTTAAAAATTCTGCACAACGGTGTACGGCCATTAGAAGGATCCTAGTACATCATTCAATTGCAGATGAGTATGCCCAAAAGCTAACTGAAAAGGTCAGTAAAATCACCTATGGCAATCCTTATGATCCGGACATAGACATGGGCACTGTGATTCACGAGCAGGCAGCCATTGATATGGAGCACAGGGTTAACCATGCATTGCAACAAGGAGCAAAGTGTTTGATTGGAAACCAAAGGGAAGGCGCAGTATTTGCTCCAACCGTACTTGATCATGTTCAAAATAGCTATGAAATAGTGGCCAAAGAAACGTTCGGCCCGGTAGCGCCAATACTAAGATTCAAAACCCTGGATGAAGCCATTACCATCGCAAATGACACACCTTACGGATTATCCGGA